>JBILDT010000115.1:0-3865 GCA_044352485.1 Candidatus Nanopelagicaceae bacterium | reverse complement strand
AACGTGTCACCTTAACTGGATCAATAATTCCGGCCTTGATCATGTCGACGTATTCACCTGTCGCGGCATTCAATCCAGTACCAACTGGCTTGTTGCGAACAGCTTCAACAATTACGCCGCCTTCAAGTCCTGCGTTAATCGCAATCTGCTTTAGTGGAGCTTCGATTGCTACTTCAACAATTCGTGCACCAGTTGCTTCATCGCCTGCAAGCTTCAACTTTTCGAATGCAACCTTTGCAGCTTGTAGAAGTGCAACGCCACCACCGGCAACGATTCCTTCTTCAACTGCAGCTTTTGCGTTACGAACAGCATCTTCAATGCGGTGCTTGCGCTCTTTTAGTTCTACTTCGGTAGCTGCGCCAGCTTTGATAACTGCAACGCCACCAGCAAGTTTCGCTAGGCGTTCTTGCAGCTTCTCGCGATCGTAATCTGAATCTGACTTTTCGATTTCGGCACGAATCTGATTTACGCGGCCCTTAATTTGTTCCGCATCGCCAGCGCCTTCAACAATTGTTGTCTCTTCCTTTGCCACGACCACCTTGCGAGCGCGACCTAGTAGATCCATTGTTGTTGCATCTAGCTTCAAACCAACTTCTTCAGAGATTACGGTTGCACCAGTAAGGATTGCAATATCTTGCAACATTGCCTTACGACGGTCTCCGAATCCTGGTGCCTTTACTGCGACAGATTTGAAAGTTCCGCGAATCTTATTTACAACCAGAGTCGCAAGTGCTTCGCCCTCAACATCTTCGGCAAGAATTACAAGGGTCTTACCTGATTGCATTACCTTCTCCAAGATTGGTAGCAAATCTTTGATATTTGTAATCTTTGAGTTTGCAATCAAAATATATGGATCTTCTAGAACTGCTTCCATGCGATCAGTATCAGTTGTGAAATAGGGAGAGATATAACCCTTATCAAAACGCATACCTTCAGTTAGCTCGAGCTCTAAACCAAATGTATTTGATTCTTCAACAGTGATAACGCCCTCTTTGCCGACCTTATCCATTGCTTCAGCAATCATTTCGCCGATTGTTGAATCCGCTGCAGAAATAGATGCAGTTGCTGCGATCTGTTCCTTAGTCTTTACTGGATTCGACATTGCTAGAAGTTCGGCTGAAATTGCATCTACCGCTTTTTCAATTCCGCGCTTTAGGCCCATTGGATTCGAACCAGCAGCAACGTTCTTCAGTCCTTCACGAACAAGTGCTTGTGCCAAAACAGTTGCTGTAGTTGTTCCATCGCCTGCGACATCATCTGTCTTCTTGGCAACTTCCTTAACTAATTCTGCGCCAATCTTCTCCCAAGGATCATCTAATTCAATCTCTTTGGCGATTGAAACACCATCGTTTGTAATTGTTGGTGCTCCCCATTTCTTCTCGAGAACAACATTTCGTCCACGAGGTCCAAGGGTGACCTTCACAGCATCTGCGAGTGCGTTCATTCCGCGCTCGAGACCGCGACGGGCCTCTTCATTAAAAGCGATCATCTTTGCCATATTTTTATTTTCTCTCTCTAACCTTTAACGATTATCACTCTAACCTTCCGAGTGCTAATGCCAAATCTAGAGCAGGGGCGAAGGGTGGGGCAAATCGAAGATGGGAATTGGGGTGTGCCCGCCGGCGAGTAACTGTTTGTTGCGGCACGAGCGGTGGGCCACCCCAATTACCTAGAGCGAGCGGGCGTTTGTGCGGGCTTCGCGCAGACGGCGAAGGCGCTTCACCAGCATCGGCGCTGCCAACAAGGCATCGTCGCGATCGATCAGATTGTTCAGTAATTGGTAATAAGCCGGAGGCGTCATATCAAAGAGCTCTTTGATTGCGCTCTCCTTGGCACCAGCAAACTTCCACCATTGACCTTCGAAATCCAAGATCTTCACTTCTAATTCGGTGAGAGATGTCGCCTGATTTTGCGCGCTTATCTCTAGGTTTTCCATCCCTAAATTATACGAGATAGAGGTGACATTTTCTGGGATTTCGGTTAATTAATTAGCCCTTAAATTGGGAATCTGCATAATCTTTTCGATTAGCGCTACGAACTAAATTTGCCAACATTCTAGGGAAAATCAATACATGAAATGGTGAAACTGCAAACCAATAAAGTTGGCCGCCAAGGCCTCTTGGTGAAAATGTTGCATCTTGCGAAATCTTTCGCATCTTCTTGCCAGCAATTTCAAAATCTTCAATTTTAAATTCCAGCCAAGCTTTTCCAGGCAGAATCATTTCGGCATAAAGTTTTAGTGAAACGCCAGTCTCTAAGTTTTCTACGCGCCAAAAATCTAAGCTATCTCCGATACGCAAAGTATCTGGACTGCGACGACCGCGACGAAGTCCTACTCCACCAAATAACCGATCTACCAATCCGCGCGCCAACCAGAGAAAATCTGCGCCATACCAACCATTATCACCACCAATTTGCTCAACACTCTTCCAGAGATTCGCTCTGCTAGTTTCAACAATTTTTTCTCGGTGATCACGATAAATCGTTTCACCGGCCCACGTCGGATCGCTCTGTGCTTTCTGCCAAGGGGCAGTTGGTTGAGTTGCATCTGACCAACGTGATTCAACTTGGTTTTCAGTGGTCCTCGAAAGCGCTAGTTCAATTGCTTGATTTACTTGCAACAAACCTTCTGGTGGTGGCGAAATTAAAGCTGAGATGCTTTTATTTGGATCTGCGACAACTTCGCTAATTAAAGAGTGCACAAGTGGCCGAGCCAGTGCGGTTGGAACTGGAGTTACCAGACCAATCCACAAACTTGATAACGCTGGTGAAAGAACTGGAACTTTAATTATCCAGCGACGACGCAGACCAGAAATTTTGGCAAACATTTGCATCATGTCGGCATATGAAAGAACTGCTGGTCCTCCAATATCAAAGACTCCACCCACTGGTTTTTCAAGTGCAGCGGCGCTTGATAAATACCAGAGCACATCTCGAATTGCGATTGGTTGAGTGCGATTTGAAACCCACTTTGGAGTTGTCATAACTGGTAAGCGGTGAGTTAAATGTCGGAGCATTTCAAAAGATGCCGAACCAGACCCGATGATAATTCCCGCACGCATTTCAATAACCGGAACTTTTCCACTAGCCAATTGACGACCAGTATTTGCGCGAGATTCTAGGTGCTGGCTTATCTGCTTATCATTTGCGATTCCGCCCAGATAAATTATTTGGCTGACTCCAGCCTCCTCTGCTGCTGTAGCAAAATTTCGCGCCATTGCAGCTTCAATCTCATCAAAATTAGATCCAAGATTAATCGAGTGCAATAAATAAAATGCGGTATGGACTCCTGTTAACGCTGCCTTAACTGATTCGAAGTCATTGGCATTTCCTTGAGCAATCTCGACTTGGTTGATCCAACTTTGACCAGAAATTTTGTTTTTGTCGCGAACCATTACGCGCACTGCGAAATTTTGGTTTAACAACTGTCGAACTAAGCGGCCACCAACATAGCCAGAGGCACCTGTAACCAGGATTTTGCGCCCAGGGTTTACTGGATTTGGATTATTGGCCGACGCGTCCATGGGTTAAACAGTAGACTGCATTCCTAGTTCGGGAAACTTGAAACTTAATTTATTGGAATTGGCAGAGGATAAAATGATGAAGCGCCGCAAGCCCAGAGTCGTAATTCTTGGCGGGGGTTTCGGTGGACTAGCCACAGCTAAGGCGCTCGGCGATAGCGCAGATATAACGGTTGTGGATCGCCACAATTACCAAACATTTCTGCCTCTTCTGTATCAGGTTTCAACTGCCGGACTTGCCGCAGACCATGTTGCTTATCCAATTCGTGGTGCGCTCCGCTCAATCAATGGGAAATTTCGAATGGGCAGCCCGATCTCTGTTGACCACAAAAATAAGACCGTTA
>JBILDT010000114.1:0-3868 GCA_044352485.1 Candidatus Nanopelagicaceae bacterium | reverse complement strand
GCTGCATCATGAACTAAAACATATTCGATATCTTGCGCGATACTTTCTAGTGCGATTTTTACACTCTTGGTTCGAGTCGATCCACCAGTAACAACAGTTACGGCATCGCCCAGAATTTCTCGAAACTTATCTTCATATCCCGCTGGGGCGGCAACAATAATTTGGGACGCAACTGGGCCAAGATTTAAAAGTGCATGTTCAATAAGGGTCCGCCCATTTAATTGGACAAGTGCTTTTGGAATTGGTGCGCCAAATCTTTCACCGCTGCCAGCGGCAGGGATCAGTAAAGCGACTTTAGGAAGCAAGAACCTCATCTAGCATCACGCCGGCCTTCTCTTCATCTGTGCGCTCAGCAAGTGCGAGTTCAGATACCAAAATTTGCTTAGCCTTAGAGAGCATTCGCTTCTCACCAGCAGATAGACCACGGTCTAGATCGCGGCGGTAAAGATCGCGAACAACTTCTGCAACCTTAATCACATCGCCAGATGCCAGCTTCTCGACATTGGCCTTATAACGACGGGACCAATTTGTTGGCTCTTCGGTATATGGCTGTCGCAGAACATTGAAAACTCGATCAAGACCAGCTGAATCGACCACATCGCGAACGCCAACTAAATCAACGTTTTCTGCTGGGACTCGAACTGTTAAGTCGCCTTGGGCAACCTTTAGAACCAAATAGATTTTCTCTTCGCCTTTAATGGTCCGGGTCTCAATTGCTTCAATGAGAGCCGCTCCGTGATGGGGATATACAACGGTTTCGCCGACCTTAAAAGTCATTAATTTGGCCTTTCGATAGAGGCCAAGGATACCATTCGCTCATGCGTAAGAAAAACCTGAAATCAGCCATATCCGCCTTCTTTGGGGCCCTTTTAATACTTGCTTTAACAGGTTGTGCCGCTGGCCCAGATGCCATGACTCGTAATTTGAGGCAGGTGACCGATGGCGTTGAAGGAATGTCAGGTTCAATAAAGGCGCTAAATGTTCTTCTCGTAAATCAAGAAGATGGATCAGCTGTACTAGTCGGAACTTTTGTAAATTCTGGCGAAGAGCCAGATGCAATTACTTCGATTACTGCAAATGGAGCTCTTGGAGAAATTTCAGTAGCAACTTTAGATGAATCATCTGGCCCAGCAATTTTTGAAGGCGATTCAAAAAATTCTTCAGCAAGGTTCCCTGGATTAAATGCCCGAACTAGTGATCATGTCGAATTAGAAGTTTCTTTTGCTAACTCTGGACCGATGAAACTATCTGCCTTGGTTCGAGCGAAGGCTGATGAGTTTGTAAATGTTGGTAACTAGTTTTCGAACTTATATCCAAGTCCTCGAACAGTCTGAATAAATACCGGATTTGCCGGATCTACTTCAATTTTTGCACGCAACCGTTTGATATGAACATCTAAAGTCTTGGTATCTCCGAAATAATCGCTGCCCCAGACTCGATCAATTAATTGCGAGCGGGTAAGAACTCGACCAGAATTTCGCACAAGAAATTCAAGTAATTCAAATTCTTTAAGTGGGAATGCAGCATCGCTGCCATTGATACTAACTTTATGTCTCTCAACATCCATGCGCACTGGTCCAGCCTCAAGAACTCCATCTACAACTGAATCCTCGTCACCTTGGCGACGAAGAACTGCGCGCACTCGAGCAATTAGCTCTCGCGATGAATATGGCTTTGTTACATAATCATCAGCGCCAAGTTCAAGTCCCACGACTTTATCTACTTCGGCATCTTTTGCAGTTAGCATAATGATTGGAACGTTGGAGCGAGTGCGAAGTTGGCGACAAACCTCAGTTCCAGATAAACCTGGAAGCATGAGGTCCAATAAAACTAAATCGGCGCCGTGGCGATCGAATTGTTCGATTGCGGTAGGCCCGGTGTCAGCAACAATTACCTCGAAGCCCTCTTTTCCAAGCAAATATGCCAGGGCATCCGAGAATGAAGCTTCATCTTCGACTACTAAAATTTTCGTCATTTGGTTGCCTCCACGGCAGTATTTGAGAGATTGTTTGGATCATTTATAAGCGGTAATCGAATCGTAAAAGTGCTTCCGGCACCTTCAACGCTCCATACTGAAATATCGCCACCGTGATTAGTGACAACATGTTTTACGATTGAAAGTCCGAGGCCAGTTCCACCAGTAATTCGAGAACGCGCTGCATCAACCCGATAGAAACGTTCAAAGATTCGTTCTAAATCTTTCTCTGGAATTCCGATTCCTTGATCCGAAACTGATATTTCACAAATTCCATCAACTTCATTTACACCAATTGCGACTCTGGTTCCATCAGGACTGTAATTAATCGCATTCTCAACAAGATTATGAATCGCCATTGTTATCTGCTCACGATCGCCATTTACAATCGAAGAATCATTATCGTTATAAACAATTTCAACTTTTCTAGCTTCGGCGCTCAACCTTGATTGATCAATCGCCTCTTTGATTGCTTCACTTATCGAAATTGGTTGTGCCCGCTTAAGTGGATCATCATCTTGAAGCCTCGATAAATTAATAATCTCTTGGACCAATTCCGAAAGTCTCGATGCCTCGGTCTGCATTCGGGTAGCAAATCTTGTAATAGCTTCAGGATCATCACTAGCACCGAGAACTGCTTCACTCAAAATCGAAAGAGCGCCGATTGGAGTCTTTAATTCATGAGAAATATTTGCAACGAAATCTCGACGAATTGCATCCAATCTGCGCATTTCGCTGTCATCAAAAATCAAAATCACAATTAGGCCGTCACTACCTAGAAGTGAGACCCGAACTAGAAGATCATGAGTTCCAGCGCCAATTGGCCCACGCGGTAACTCCATCGTGACTTCTTGAGACTTTCCAGATCTTCGAGTTGCACGAACAAGTCGAAGCAAGAATTCATTATTTAAATATTGCTCTCGAATAATATTTAAAGTAGAGATTCCATCTGAATGTTCTAGAACAATGTCGCCATTGCCTAAAACTATATTTTCAGCATCAAATAACTTTAGTAAATCTTGAACAGATTGCGGCAATAGACCCGAGCTATTGGAACTATTAGCCTGCTCGTCGCCATAATTTCGCTTGGCGTTCTCTTTATTTCTATTGCCAAAGATCCAGGACATGTTCTTATCGTAGAAGAGTTGGTCAAATCACCCATACCAAACCCACCAAAAATGGGCTGGTTGCCCCAATTCTTAACCTTTAGTTCAAGGCGCGTTCATATCCCTGAGGTGTGGGCATGCCGACCCCCACTATTCTTAGCCAATGCGCAACGCCTTTCATGACGAACTAGATGGAATCGGAACTACCCTGTTACAGATGGCTGGGCTAGTGAAGGTAGCCATGAACGATGCGACATCTGCTCTATTAACAGTCGATTTAAATAACGCTGAAAAAGTTATTGCGGCTGACGATGTAATCGATGAGATTCAGCACGAGCTCGATGCGCGCACAATTAATTTGATGGCACGTCAACAGCCAGTTGCTTCTGATTTAAGAACTTTAGTTACATCGCTTCGTATGAGCGCCGATCTCGAGCGCATGGGCGATCTTGCACATCACGTTGCTAAGCAAGCCCGGATGCGTTATCCAAATAGTGCAGTTCCGGCAGAACTCGTACCTACTATCACCGCAATGGGATTGGTCGCAGATAAAATTGTTGACAAGCTCTCTTCGGTAATGGAACACCGCGACACTGTTCGAGCACTTGAAATTGAAACTGATGATGACGAGATGGATAAATTACATCGAGAATTAATCGGGATTTTGCTTGCTGATAATTGGCCTCATGGAATTGAAACTGCAATTGATATGACGCTTCTCGGTCGTTACTACGAGCGCTTTGCAGACCACGCAGTTTCGATTTCTCGTCGCGTTTATTTCCTAGTT
>JBILDT010000113.1:0-3875 GCA_044352485.1 Candidatus Nanopelagicaceae bacterium | reverse complement strand
AAACTTTGGCAACCTGGTGGTTGGCGCGGTATTTATGGCGCCTACCAGAGTCAATTAAAGGCAATCATGAAGATTATGGATCTACCTGGCGGAAGTGTTAGGGCGCCACGTTTACCACTTACAGATCCGGCTAGTCTGGCTAAAATCAGAGCTGCTTTAATCGAATGCAATATCCCAGTTGGAAAGGAATAGTTCGGTGCAAAATTTTCGCGGAGTAGACCATGCAGGTATCGGCGTTGGCAATATGGATGAGGCGCTACTTTTCTGGCGGGACAAACTAGGTTTCACCGAGCTTTACTTTGACTACACCGGTCCAGTTCCTGGCCTTGAAGAAATTTGCAAGAAGAAAGATGTTAAGGCTCGCATTGTCATGCTTGGTAACCGTTACTCAACTCGACTTGGACCAGGAAAAGTTAAATTAGTTCAACGTTTAGATGGCAATGGTGCACCTGCATATCCAGCTGGAATTGGTTATGGCGAAGTTGGTTTAGCCGAAGTCTGCTTACACACCCTGCATACCGAGAAAATTTTCCGCCACTTAGTCGATGATTTGGGTATCAAATCCTTAATGGAGCCACTTAGTGCAAGCGTGGGCGAACATGGAATTGATTTAGATATTGCATATGTTGCAGACCCTTGGATGGGTAAGGTTGAACTAATTGATTGGAAGGGGCTCTGGACTTCCCGTCCAGCTGCTCCCCGCATCGAAGGTGTAAACCACGTGGCATTTGGTGTTCATGACATGAAGGTAACAACTGATTTTTACAAGCAACTTGGATTTATTGATCAAATCTTTGAATCAAAAGAATTTTTCGATCCGATGGCACCTTGGTATCAGGTGGGACGCCCACTTCCAGGACATCACATGACGCTCTGGCTTTCTGGTGAAGGTGCAGGAATCGAGCCAGTTCGCCTTACTCCGCTCTGGGAAGATTGCCGTGGCGAATGGGGCCATGTTGGTCCTATGGACTTCGGTATCGGCGTTCAGAATATTAAGAAGGCTGTTGCCACTCTTAAAGAACTAGGTATTGAAACACATAGCGATATTCAAGTATTAGATGTTGGAAATACGGAATTCAAATATGTTTACTTCAAAGATCCAGATGATCAATATGTATCGCTCGTTGAAAGTAATTACTAATTAATTAGTTGCTTTCAACCCATCTTGGGTTCTGATATCCATACCTTCTTTGACCCAAGTCATGCAGGCCCTAGTGTTCGGCTTGCCATCGACAACAACTAAACAGTCGAAACAAACTCCCATTCCGCAGAAAACACCTCTCGACTCTCCCAGCGTGGTTGTTCGCATTGCGACAATTTCTTCAGAGAGCAGAGCAGTGGCGACGCTTTCACCGAGATATGCAGTGACAGGCTTGCCATTTATGTCGATTGTTACAGCCGCACCACGTTCGATATTTCCATCGAGTGGAATCCGGCCTGAAGTATTTTTATTCACACTGCTAGTCTGCCAACTTAAGATAGAATTTTCAATATGACATCATCACTTTTTACGCCAATTAAAATTCGTTCTGTTGAATTCGGAAACCGAGTTTGGGTAAGCCCAATGTGCCAATACTCAGCTAACGATGGAGTAGTCAGTGAATGGCACAGAGTTCACCTCGGATCATTTGCTACCGGTGGTGTTGGATTAATAATGGTTGAAGCAACCGGTGTAGAACCTGAGGCGAGAATTTCTATTGGTTGCACTGGAATGTGGAATGACAAACAAGCCCAAGCTTTTAAACCGATTATTGATTTTGTGCATTCGCAAGGCGTAAAGATCGGAATTCAGTTAGCGCATGCCGGTCGTAAAGGCTCAACGATGGTTCCTTGGGATGATCACGAGATTGCAAGTGCGGATGAAGGTGGCTGGGAGACTGTGAGTGCCAGCCCAATAAGCTTTAGAGATTTTCCACTTCCAAGAGAGCTATCTGTCGCAGAAATAACCGATCTAACCACAAAATTCGTTGAAGCTAGTCTTCGTTCAGTTGAAGCTGGATTTGATGTGATTGAGATACACGCGGCACATGGCTATTTATTCCATCAATTTATGTCACCAATAACTAATAAGCGCACTGACCAATATGGCGGAAGCTTTGAAAATAGAATCAGATTTTTAGTTGATACCGCAAAAGCAATCAGAGAACATATTGGTAATGAAATGCCACTCTTTACTCGAATCTCGGCGACTGATTGGGTCGAAGGCGGCTGGGATGTTGAAGAGTCCATAGCGCTATGCCGCATCCTCAAAGAAGTTGGTGTGGATTTAATCGATGTATCTTCTGGTGGGCTGGTCCACGACGCAAAAATTACAACTGGTCCGGGATATCAGGTCCCACTCGCTGCCCAGGTTAAGGCCGGTGCCGATATTTTAACTTCGGCTGTTGGAATCATTACTGAAGCAACTCAAGCTGAAGAAATTATTAGCAGTAAAAGCAGCGATGCCGTAATGATCGGAAGACAGATGCTACGCAACCCACGTTGGGCGATTAGCGCAGCTGAAGAACTTGGTGAGAAAATTCCTTGGTCGCTACAACTTGAGAGATCTAGGCGCTTAGGTGCAAGAAAGTCACCTCAGTAAATCTGACTAGAAACGCGTTAGTGCGAATGGCTTCAAATCTATTTTTGAAGTTGAATTAAGAACCAGATCAGAGAGCACTTCACCTAAAAGTGGTGAGGCAGTGAATCCCATGTATGGATACATTCCGACATATGCACCAGGTGCGTCCGGTAACTCACCAATAACTGGATTGTGATCAGGCGTTCCATTTCCAACCCCGATCCAGGTTCTAATTATCTTCACCTTGGTTATTGAAGGACAGACCTTTAGCGCAACCCGCAAATTAGATTGAAGTGAGTCAAGATTTAAAACCGCTTCACCAGAATTATCGTATCTGGCTGGCCAACCACCGCCGATCAAGAGTGAGCCAGAGTTTGCCTGTTTGAAAGTTAACTTCTCGGTTGTGAAGTAAATTAAATGATTCACAAACTTATCAACCTGCTCGGTAACCGATACTTGAACTGGAACATCTGAGATCGGCAGCTCAAAGCCTAAGGATTTGGCTAGTTTAGGAAGTCCGGCATTCGCAGTTAAAACAATCTTCTCGGCATAAAAATCACCTACGTTGGTCTGTAATTTAAACTTGCCGTTCTCCTTAGAAATTTCAAGAACTTCAACGCCAGTTGCAATTGTTGCTCCAGCATCCCTTGCTCTAGCTGCAAATGCTGGCGCTGTTACGAGTGGGTTGGCCTTGCCCTCAATTGGGCAAAATGCCGCACCCAACATCTTCTGGGAAATATATGGAGCCATTTCATGTAGTTCGTTCTGGTCAATTAACCTTGATGCAATACCAATCTCATTTTCAAGTTTAACTTTCGCCTCTAACGCCAACATATCTGAAGCGGACTCTGCGACCATTAATCCGCCTTTGCCGCCAACTTCAAGATCGGTATTTAACTTATCGCCAAGGGTTTTCCAGATTTCAAGTGATGATGCTAAAAAAGATAATCCTGGCAAGAAATCTCTTGCCCATTTCATTCCAAGTTCATGGAAAGGTTCGAATTGAATCTGTCCATGCAAGCTTCCAGCATTTCTGCCCGAGGCTTGAGTATTTAAATCATATTTTTCCAAAAGTGCGACATTCGCACCTTTGATAGCTAGGTTGTATGTAGTTGCACAACCCGCGGCTCCGCCACCAATAACGATTACATCAAAATTTCTCTGTTCGAGAGATTGATGTGAATTCATAAACACATTAATATACTAACTTACAGAGTGATGTTTACGTAGTCGAATGGGGAGAAATGTCTAAAGAATTCCGCGGTAGTTATGGTGTCTTAGTAACACCATTTACAGAGGGTGGAAAATCAGTAGA
>JBILDT010000112.1:0-3917 GCA_044352485.1 Candidatus Nanopelagicaceae bacterium | reverse complement strand
TTAATATCTTCAATCGTAATTTTCTTAATCGCGTGCTTTGCTGCAAATTCTTCCAGTGCGGCTCCGCGCATCATCGATCCATCGTCATTTACAAGTTCAGAAATCACAGCAACTGGATATGAACCAGTTAATTCACACAAAGCCACACCAGCTTCAGTATGTCCACCTCGCTCGTGCACTCCGCCTGCAACTGCAACAAGAGGAAAGATATGTCCAGGGCGCAGAAATTCTGATGCCTTGGCATTTGGGTTGGCCATTGCGCGCAGAGTATTTGCCCGTTCTTCGCCGCTGATTCCAGTTGTTCTACCAGCAATCAAATCCACTGAAACTGTAAATGCGGTTTCGTGACTGTCTTCATTTCGCGCAACCATCATCGGAAGCTTCAATCGTTTTGCAATCTCTTCAGTTATGACTCCACAAATAACGCCTGATGTATGGCGCACCATGAAGCCAAGTTGTTCTGTCGTCGCGGTTTGTGCAAGCAGGATTAAATCGCCCTCGTTCTCGCGGTCGGCATCATCTGTGACGATTAAGAATTTACCGTTCTTGAAGTCTTCAAGTGCAGCTTTGAAATCACTCATCATTTATCTCCCTTGGCAAGTAATCTCTCGACATACTTAGCAAGCACATCAACTTCGACATTCACTAAATCCCCTGGCTTCTTCGAAGACAAGTTGGTCCGTTCTAAAGTCTCTGGGATCAGCCAAACTGTGACCACACTTGTTGCATCATCAATTTGTCCAACAGTTAACGAAACCCCATCAAGGCAGATAGATCCTTGATTAACAATGTATTTACTCAAATGTTCTGGCACCTTAATATCAAATTGCGCCCACTTATCGCCAGGGGTTAAACCAATAACAGTTGCAACTCCATCAACATGGCCTTGCACCATATGTCCACCCATACGGGCATTCAATTGCGCAGCAAGTTCTAAATTCACTGGGTTTCCAGCAATCGTCTTTGCAAGCGATGTAAGTGACAAAGTTTGAATCATTACATCGGCTGTAAATTCTGTGCCGGATACTGAAGTTGCAGTTAAGCAAACTCCATTTACTGCAACCGAATCACCTAAATTGATCTCAGAGATAAGCCCTGGTGCATCAATTTTAAACACTGCAGAATCTGCGCCTTTATCAATTGCAGTAATTGATCCAAGTTCTGCGATAAGTCCAGTAAACATTAGACACCAGCCCCAATCCGATAGACCGATTTAACATCGCCAGCTAAGACTTCGGTGCTGATGTGTTCTAAACGCATCTGATCTTCGATTGTTAACTTTGATTCATCTGCAAAGAAAGACCTCCCTGATCCAAGCAGTGCTGGTGCTTGGTAGATAACTAGTTCATCCATCAAACCTGCAGAAACCATCGCGCTTGCCAGAGTTGAACCAGCTTCAACAAAGACTTGATTGATATCTAATTCACTTAACTTCGCGACCAATTCATTTAGGTCACGTGACTTAATGTGAACCGTATCTGCAGTGCTATCAAAAACCTTAGAATCTTTTGGCAAATCGCTCTGGCCAAAGATAACGCGAATTGGGTTCTGTGAATACCCAGAAAATTCACCACGCGGAATCAAATGTGGGTTATCTGAAATCACCGTATTTGTTCCAACCAATATCGCATCAGATTCCCGGCGCAACCTTTGAACATCACTTCTAGAAACCTCGTTGCTAATCCACTTTGAAGTCCCATCACTTGCAGCAATCTTGGCATCAAGGGTTGTTGCAACCTTCCAAACAAAATATGGACGGCTCTTTTCAATTTTGGTCAGCCAAGCACGATTTGCATACGATGCTTCTTTAGTAAGAACTCCATCAACAACTTTGATTCCCGCAGTGCGCAAAGCATCTGCCCCACCAGCTGCAACTGCATTCGGATCCTTAACGGCAAAAACCACGGTAGATATTCCGGAATCAATAATTGCTTGGGTGCACGGACCAGTGCTTCCGGTGTGATTGCATGGTTCTAAAGTCACAACGATGGTTGCACCTTTTGCCAAGTCACCAGCATCTTTAATCGCGACAACTTCAGCATGATCTTTGCTTCTCATGCGATCATGGAAACCTTCGCCGACAATCTTCCCGCTCGCATCAATAATTACTGCGCCAACTATTGGATTCGGTGAGCACTTTCCTAAACCTTTTTCAGACAGGGCAATGGCACGTTGCATCGCAACTGTGTAATCCATTTTTACCCCCACTCAATAATCGAGTTTCCGGGGTGGGTGCAAGAAAGCACAAAGAGGGTAGGCAGAACCTACCTTTTGTTATTTCCTATCATCCGGACTTTAACCGTCGGTCCCAGAATTTCACTGAGTCAACCGATACCTGGCAAGCATCGGGTCGCGGACTTTAACCGCCGGTTCGAAATTACATCGACCCCGGAAACAACGTCCAAATACTACTGCGGCTCCTGACATATCGCGAACGTGGGCCAAAGAACTCCTACTATTACGCAGTGTCTCGCATAGCTAAAACGAAGAATGGGTTCGCACCCAAAGTCTGCGTGCGCTGCGGCCTGGAATTCGAATGGCGCAAAAAGTGGGCCAAGAACTGGGACGATGTTAAATATTGTAGCGATCGATGCCGTGAAAATAAATGAAGCGCATTATCTATATTCCCTTTGATCATCTAAATCAAAAATACGGTGCACTCACGAATGCTAATCCCAAAGAAGATCTGATTGTGCTTGTCGAAAGTGCTCGTATGACAACTGGGCGCAATTGGCATAAAGAGCGCCTCTTCTTTTTAATCTCTAGCGCAAGACACTTTGCCAAATCACTCGAAGAGGCTGGCTTCACCGTTGAATACATCAAAGCCGCTACAACAATCGACGGCCTAAAAACCATTCAAGCAAAACATAAAACTACCGAAGTTATCTGTGCCGAGCCTTCTTCTCATCGCCAATTTGCCGCACTAAGAGAATTTGGTGCCACCTTTATTCCCAATGATTTCTTCTTGACTCCTCGTCCATTATTCGAAGATTGGGCTGGCTCACAGAAATCATTTCTAATGGAGAATTTCTACCGCCTGCAACGCACACGACTAAATATTCTGATGGATAAAGGGAAGCCAACTGGTGGCGCCTGGAACTTCGATAAAGAGAATCGCCTGCCGCCACCAAAGAAGTATGAAGGTCCAGCTTATTTAGAACATGAACGCGATCAGATTGATTTGGAAGTTGCAACAGAACTTGGCCACACCCCAACAACAACTTGGGCAACAACCCGATCAGGTGCACTTGCTCAATTAAAAAACTTTATCAAAAACCACTTTGCTGAATTTGGTCCGCTAGAAGATGCAATGACGACAGATAATTGGGCGCTACACCATTCTCTTCTTTCGCCTTACTTAAATAACGGCATGCTGCATGCCGAAGAAGTGATTGTCGAAGCAATCAAGGCTTTCAAAGCTGGCAAAGTTCCAATCGAATCTGCAGAAGGTTTTGTTCGTCAAATAATTGGCTGGCGCGAATATGTAAACGGCATGTATTGGTTTCTGGCTCCCGATTACCGCGAGAACAATCAACTAAAGGCCACACGCAAATTACTTCCACTCTTCAATGATTCCAGTAAAACCAAGATGAATTGCATCAAGCAAACGGTCAGCGATATCGAAGAGCGTGCCTGGGTTCATCACATTCCACGTCTCATGCTTCTAAGCAATCTCGCGCTAATCACAGGCACCAATCCGCAGGAGTTTTTAGATTGGATGCGCGAAGTATTTATCGATGCCAGCGAATGGGTAATGGTTCCGAATGTGATTGGTATGGGTGTGCACGCCGATGGTGGCGCAATGATGACAAAGCCATACGCGGCAGGTGGCGCCTATATCTCGCGAATGAGTAATTACTGCAAAGGCTGCGAATACAACTCGAAACTTCGCATCGGCGAGAGCGCTTGTCCATTCA
>JBILDT010000111.1:0-3922 GCA_044352485.1 Candidatus Nanopelagicaceae bacterium | reverse complement strand
AAATTGCAATTTCAAGTATCCACCCGGATCCATAGGGTTCGGAATTTATGACCTCTGGGGCCCCATCTAGATTTGTGTTCACAGTTGTAACTTTGCCAGTAAGCGGCGAGTAGATCTCAGAAACGCTCTTAGTTGATTCAATCTCTCCACAAACCTCGCCTGCTTTGAGATCCTGTCCAACTTTCGGTAACTGCACGTAAACGATGTCCCCTAGAGCAGATTGAGCGAAGTCGGTAATACCGACGCGAAAAACGTTCTGCATGGAAGTTGTGGCAACCCACTCGTGCTCCTTAGTGAATTGCAAATCACTTGGGACTGTAGACATTCTGACTCCGATCGGGTTTTACTACTTCAATTCGGCGAATTATTGCTCTTTATCTCTTTGATCGCAACATATGTGTATTGCAACCCGGTAACCCAATACAAAGCAATACCCCAGATGGCAAAGCCCCAACCAGCAATGAAGAAAATTTCTCCGATCCCACTATCTCCCGCAACAAGGAGGAAAGGAAAAGCATAAAGAAGATTAAATGTTGCCGCCTTGCCTAGAAAAGTAACTTCAAAAACTCCAGACCCACGAGATTTCTTAATCCCAAGCAATAGAGCCATCCATAGATCTCTGCTAATCAAAAGAACGAGCAGCCACAATGGAACAACTTCTTTTATGACCAGAGCAATAACCGTGGCAGCAATATAAAGGCGATCAATTGTTGGATCCAACGCAGCGCCTAAAGCGGATTCTTGATTAAGTAACCTTGCAACTTTTCCGTCGAAGTAATCCGATACTGCACCAATAATAAGAATTGTGAGGGCTAGACCCGTATTTTCAACACTTAAGTATGCCCAGAGAAAGAGCGGTATCCCAAGAGCACGAACCCCGGTAATCGCATTTGGAATAGTCAGGATTTCTCTGCGTTTTAGCACTAGTCGCGCTCTTTTACTTTGACCACAACTTCTACCGGCGTTCCTGGAAAACCAAACTCTTCGCGTAAACGACGCTCAATAAATCGACGGTAAGAGGTCTCAACAAATTCAGTAGCGAAAACCACAAACTTAGGCGGACAGATTGCGGCTTGAGTTGCGAAACGAATCTTTGGTTGCTTGCCGCTGCGAACCGGAGGTGGAGTTGCGCCGATAAGTGCACCCAGGAACGAATTAAGTTTGCTCGTTGGAATCCGTTTCTCCCAACTTGAAATTGCAGTGCGCAGTGCGGGTGCTAACCGGTCTCGATGCCAGCCAGTTTTAGCTGAAACATTTACCCTCTGAGCCCACGGGAAGCGTTCAAGATTTCGTTCAAGCTCCTTATCTAGTTGGATCTGACGTTCTTCATCCACTAAATCCCATTTGTTCATGACAATAACTAGTCCGCGACCTGCCTCTTCAACCATGCTGACAATTCGAAGATCCTGTTCGGTCAGCGGCACTGAAGCATCAAGGACCACAACAGCAACTTCGGCACGTTCGAGAGCGGATGCTGTTCGTAGTGAGGCGTAATAATCAGTTCCACTATCTTGGTGCGCGCGTTTACGTATTCCTGCTGTGTCGATAAAACGCCAAGTAGATCCACCAATCTCAATGAGCTCATCAACTGGGTCACGCGTTGTTCCAGCAGCATCGTCGACAATTACGCGAGACTCCCCTGCAAGAATATTTAGGAGGCTAGATTTTCCAACATTTGGTCGACCCACTAGAGCAATCCGACGATATCCATCATCGGCCTTCTCGGAACCGATTTCCGGTAATTCCTTTACTAAATAATCAAGTAAATCTCCGCTGCCTCGACCATGTAAAGCTGAAACAAATCTTGGTTCACCAAACCCTAAATTCCAGAGTGCGTGCGCTTCGGTCTCTTCAGTTGTTCCATCTACTTTATTTGCCGCAACAATTATCTTCTTCTTAGACTTCCGCAGTAAATTTACCAATGACTGGTCTTCATCGAGTGCGCCTACTTGGGCATCAATAACAAAAAGCACGACATCTGCTTCCGCTATTGCCGCTTCGGAACCAGCGGTAATTTTCTCTGATATTCCCTCTGGTGCCACTTCCCAACCGCCAGTATCAATCAAAATGAAGCGACGTCCATTCCATTCCGCTTCATACTTCACACGGTCACGAGTTACTCCTGGAGTATCTTCCACAATCGCTTCTCGTCTACCGATAATTCGATTTACCAAAGTTGATTTACCTACGTTTGGCCGACCAATAACCGCAACCTTTGGTAACCCCAAAAGACTCTTCCGAGTGAGCCACTCCCAAATTAAATCCACAACTTCATCCAGATCTAATTCGGTGGAATCGAGTTCAAGAGCATCTTCAGCGGGACGAAGGGGCGAGATTTTTCTAGTTGAGTCAAGAAGATCTCGGCTACTTAGCGACTGTGCCACGTCGGCAGCCTTATCTGCCTTTATTTCTTCACTTTCACGTCTCAGTGCTCTCGCTTGTAAATCTGCGTAGAGAAAAACTTTTAAGTCAGCGTTTGGCGCAACAACTGTGCCGATATCGCGACCCTCTACAACTATTCCGTTTTCACTTTTCGAAATGATTGTCTGCTGCATATCAACAAGGAAAGATCGAAGTTCTGCAATCTGACTAATTCGACTGACATTGTCAGTGATTCTCACTCCACGTATGTCGTCTGTAACATCTACCTCTCCGCAGAATATTTGTGGATTCCTCGGATCACTTGAGAATACAATTGGTTGCTCTTTTATTGCAGCAATAATCTCCCATCCTTCAGAAACACTTTTGTTTAGTGCAATCCAGGTTGCAGCGCGATAAAGCGCACCAGTATCTAGATAATTCCAATTTGCACGTATTGCGATAGCTTTCGACGTGCTCGATTTTCCAGATCCACTGGGACCGTCAATTGCTACAACTATTCCGGCCATGGGCCAACCTTACTGCCTTAAGAAAGCTCTAAAGACTAAGAAAATTAGAGAATTAAAGAAGAAGATGAATCAATCTTTTCTTGGAGCGTGCGCCAACCACCCTTTTGCAACCAAATGTTTCTGTAATCTTGCGGCATCATCTGAAGAGAGGGCAAGAGTCACTAGTCCTACCGCTTGACCAGGACTGTGTTCCATACTTAGATCTTCAATATTGACTTTAATCTCGGCACATTCATTAAATATTCGAGCTAATCCGCCCGGCTTATCATCGATAACAATTGGAAGGTATGTGTAGTCACGTTTAGCAAGACCATGTTTTCCAGGAATCCTATTCTTGCCCTCTCGACCCTCAGTTAGAAATACCCTTACAGAGTTCTCATCGTCTCTCTCAAGAGCTTCTGCGAGATTAGAAAGTCGATTTATTACTTCACTGATTTTCGGAAGAATTTCACCCGAATTAGCAATCAGCAGACTCCCCCAAAGTTCGGGATCTGAATCAGCGAGACGCGAAACATCTCTCAAGCCTTGTCCGGCCAGATTGAGTCTCTCAACATCGACCCCCTTAAGACTGGCACCTAGGGCTGAACTTAGAATTTGTGGCAAGTGTGAAATTGCGGCTATCACCGAATCATGAGTAACTGCATCCATTTCATAAATAGTGGACTCCATCAGGGCTCCTAGTTCACGAGCTGTTGCAACCGCCTTATCGGTGGAATTCTCGGATTTAGTCACCAGCCAGGCTCTTGATTTGAAGAGATCGGACCTAGCACTCTCCGGTCCTGAAATCTCTCTGCCTGCCATTGGATGAACAGAGACATAGTTGCGAGATAAATCCGGAAAACTGTCAACCTGATGCATCAGTTTAGACTTAACCCCACAAACATCTATAAATATTGCTTCGGGGTGTGAAGCGAATTCCGCCATCGCGACCTCGTGCACGTACTCGGGGGGTATTGCGATGATGATGAGGCTCGGTTTCTCCGCAACTTCCTTGCATTCAAGCAAATCGGAGGCAAGTTGAAGATTCCTGGCGC
>JBILDT010000110.1:0-3948 GCA_044352485.1 Candidatus Nanopelagicaceae bacterium | reverse complement strand
ATAGATCAACCACGCATTAAGTCTCGAGCTGCAGATTTAGTAGCAACCAATCAAGAATTTCTCGAAGCATCTTGGTCAAATGCGGCTTTTGGAACTAGCGCACCAATTGATCTCACCGGAGTAATTACTAGTGGTGGGTATTCCACATTCGACGAAGTGCAATCGAAAATCGCAGAAGCAAAGTTGAAGTTGTGGTCGCTAAATCCATATACCCAGAACCCTGATGATTTAGCTAACGCTGGGGCTCTAGATGATTTTCTAGAAATTCCTATTTATGGTGGCAAGTTAGAGGCCGCAATTGCAGATATCGAAAATTGGCTAGCAAATGGCTATCAAATTCTCTTTAGCGCAAGTGGTGCTGGAATTCTAGAGCGTTATCAAGCGCTCTTCCGTGAATCTGAATTAGATGGCGTTAAAGCAGTCACCAGTTCCATTGAACATGGTTTCATCAATCACAGTATTAAGTTCGCTCTGATTACCGAGAAAGATATTTCTGGGCAACGGACATCTAGCAAAGACCAAGCCCGAATGCCTTCGCGAAGAAAGAAGGCAATCGATCCGATTGAATTGCGGCCAGGTGATTATGTAGTTCACGAACAGCATGGAGTCGGAAAGTATTTAGAATTAGTAAACCGCACAGTGGCCGGCATCTCGCGCGAATATTTAGTAATTGAATACGCGGCATCAAAGCGAGGCCAACCTGCAGATAGATTATTTGTTCCAACCGATACCTTAGAGCAAATCACCAGATATGTTGGTGGCGAAGCCCCTTCAGTAAATCGTATTGGTGGATCGGATTGGCAGAACACAAAGCGTCGCGCCCGCAAGGCGGTTAAACAAATCGCTGCAGAATTGATTCAACTTTATGCCGCACGAATGAGCGCACCCGGATATGCATTCTCACCAGACACTGCTTGGCAAGGTGAACTCGAATCTGCATTCTCCTATGTTGAAACAACTGATCAACTTGCAACAATTGAAGAAGTTAAAGCTGATATGGAGAAATCTCATCCAATGGACCGCATTGTTTGTGGCGATGTTGGATATGGCAAAACTGAAATTGCAATTCGTGCTGCATTCAAAGCGGTGCAGGATGGAAAACAAGTTGCGGTATTGGTTCCGACAACGCTTTTGGTGCAGCAACACTTAACAACTTTCAATAATCGCTACACCGGTTTTCCGGTAAAGGTTGCTGGCCTATCGAGATTTAACACTCCAAAAGAAGGTCGGGAAATTCTTGAGGGGATTAAGACTGGTTCAGTTGATGTTGTAATCGGAACTCATCGACTGCTCTCGAAGGATGTGGAGTTTCGAGATTTAGGACTAGTAATTGTTGATGAAGAACAACGTTTTGGCGTTGAACATAAGGAAGAACTTAAGAAGACCCGAACCAATGTAGATGTGCTCTCGATGTCAGCAACCCCGATTCCAAGGACTTTAGAGATGGCAATTACTGGCATCCGGGAAATGTCGAACATAACTACCCCGCCAGAAGAGCGACATCCAGTTCTAACTTATGTCGGACCATATGATGACAAACAAGTAACCGCAGCAATTCACCGAGAATTGTTGCGCGATGGACAAATCTTTTATATCCACAATCGAGTAGAGAGCATTGATGGCGTAGTCGAACGACTTAGAAAATTAGTTCCAGAAGCGCGGATCAGAGTTGCACATGGTCAGATGGGTGAGCGCGAACTTGAAGATGCGATTCTCGGATTCTGGGAGCGAGATTTCGATATTTTGGTCTGCACAACAATAATTGAAAGCGGAATTGATATTCCAAATGCAAATACCTTAATCGTTGATCGCGCCGATGCCTTCGGACTTTCACAATTGCACCAGCTTCGAGGACGTGTTGGACGTTCTAGAGAACGGGCATATGCCTACTTTCTATACAACACAGATAAGCCACTTACCGAAGTTGCACATGATCGACTTACAACAATTGCCACAAATACCGATCTGGGTTCTGGAATGCAGGTTGCACTTAAGGATTTAGAAATCCGCGGTGCCGGTAATTTGCTTGGTGGCGAACAATCTGGCCACATCGCAGAAGTTGGCTTCGACTTATATATGCGAATGGTTGGAGAAGCAGTTGAAGAATTTAAGACTGGCTTTGTTCCACAGAATGAAGATGAAGGTAAATTTAAAGAGTGCAAAGTTGAACTTCCAATTACCGCACATATACCTGTTGAATATTTAGCTTCTGAAAGATTGCGTCTAGATATTTATCGCAGAATGGCTGATGCCCAGAACTCGGAAGAGTTAGATGCGATTCAAGCTGAACTTATTGATCGCTTTGGAGAGTTACCAGAAGATGCGCTGAACTTAATGTCTGTTGCACACCTTCGAACCTTGGCAAAGAGTTTTGGTTTAACCGAAGTTGTTCTCCAAGGTAAATTCTTGCGATTGGCGCCATTGACTCTGCCGGATTCGGCAATCATGAGATTGAACCGAATTTATCCTGGTTCAATCGTGAAAGTGGCCACTTCAAGCGTATTAGTTGCGCGAACCAGCGCCCCCAATTGGATTGCAGGCGGGGAGATAGTGGATACTTCAGTTCTGCCTTGGACGATCGAAGTTCTAACCTCAATCGTTGCACCAATAAAGAAGCTAACTTAAAAATTGAAGATAAGTGAACGGGGATTTTGTGAATAACGTTAAGAAAATAGTTGCAGTGCTTGGTGCCGGATTACTTCTTTTTGTAACTGGTTGTTCAAGCACAAATTCAGCAGTGACTATTGGAAAGACAGTTATCCCAATTGCAACGGTGCAAGGAACAGTTGGCGAGATAGTTGAAGAGCGCATTAAAGTCGAAACCACCGGTTTAACTCTTGCTGTTGATGAAGAGCTAAATGTAAATGCAGTTCGATTCCATATTATTTCAGTCCTATTCGATGAACTTGCAGCGAGAATAAACATTGAAATTACTGGTGCTGAAATCGCAGCACGTCGCGCAGATATTATTAAGCAAATTGGTGGCGAAGATCGCCTGGCTTTCTCACTTGTCGGAGCCCAGATTGCACCTAGCGATTTTGAACGTTACATCCGCACGGTTCTGCTTGCTGAAAAATTAGGAGAAGCTCTAATAGCAAATGGTGACACAAGCACCGATGGCAGCGGTATCCAGAATTTAATTATTGGCATGGCCAAAGAGCTGAAAGTCGAGATTAATCCACGTTACGGTGTTTGGGATTATGAGAGCGGCAACATTGCTCCGATTGCAGATAACGCAACTGTAAAGAAGTAAACGCAATGCCAGATTCAACTTCACAACTTGAAGCGTTACGTGAAGTAATGAATCAACTCAGATCGCCGGGGGGTTGCCCTTGGGATGCTGAGCAGAGCCATGAATCACTTCTGAAATATTTATTGGAAGAGTCCTACGAATTTATTGAAGCGGTAGAAGAGAATGATCGCGCCGCAATGCGCGAAGAACTTGGCGATGTATTGCTTCAAGTTTTCTTTCATGCTCGAATGGCCGAAGAACATCCAACAGACCCCTTTAGCGTTGAAGATGTGGCAAAAACGGTCGCCGAAAAATTAGTCCGCAGACATCCACATGTTTTTTCTGACACAAAAGTTTCAGGTAGCGCAGAAGTTTTAGAGAATTGGGAAGCGCAGAAAGCAGCAGAAAAGGGGCGGACTTCAGCAACTGAAGGTGTTCCACTTGGCCAACCAGCTTTGGCACTTGCAACCAAATTGATTTATCGGGCTCAGAAATATGGCCATCAAATTGCAATCGAGCATCCACTAAAATTATCGCCCGGGACTACCGAGAAAGAATTAGGTCAAGCGCTTCTCGGGATTCTTGACCAGGCACTTGCACTAGATATCGATCCCGAAGCAGCCCTGCGCTCGGCAATCAAGGGTTACATCGAGCAAATAAAGAAATATGAAGCAAGATAGCAACTGATAACAAGTTAGAATTAGCAGAAAATAGAG
>JBILDT010000143.1:0-3041 GCA_044352485.1 Candidatus Nanopelagicaceae bacterium | reverse complement strand
CGTAACGATTAGCTCGGATGCAATTCCAACTTCGTCCAACTTCTCAGCAACGTAAGATGCGATAGCTCTTTCATCGCCAACACCTTCACCGTGATTAACACTGGGTATGCGAATCATTTCCTGGCAGATAGAAATACATTCTGCTTCTAGAAGTGCAAGATCTATCGCTTCCATACCGTCCGAATCCTCTTTAGGGTTTCCCACTCGCCTATCTTGCCTTAGTACCAACTCGATTGTGATGATGTGCGCGTGATTGGTATCCTTTCACCAAGAAAGAGAGATTTTTACACTGGTCCGGGTGGCGGAATTGGCAGACGCGCTAGCTTGAGGTGTTAGTTCCCGCAAGGGATTAGGGGTTCAAGTCCCCTCTCGGACACCAGAACTAATTCATAAAAATAGTGATACAAAAGGAGCAAAAATGCAATCAAAGGGTTATGCCGTTCTAGAAGCATCGAAGCCACTTGTTCCATTTACCTTTTCTCGCCGCGATCTTCGCCCAGGTGACGTCGCACTTTCGGTCTCTTATGCCGGCATCTGCCATTCGGACATTCATCAAGCCCGCGAAGAATGGGGTCCCGCGCTCTTTCCAATGGTGCCAGGTCATGAAATAGCTGGCATCGTAACTTCAGTAGGCAGCAAGGTAACAAAATTCAAAGTCGGCGACAAAATTGGTGTCGGTGTATTTATCGATTCCTGTCGTGAATGTTCATCATGTAAATCTGGGCTCGAGCAATACTGTCTTCAAGGTATGACTGGCACATACAACAATTATGAACGAGATGGCAAAACTCTTGCGCAAGGTGGATATGCCGATAGCTTTATAGTCGATCAAGATTATGCGGTTTCGATTCCTGACAATCTTGACCTGGCCGGTGTCGCACCTCTGCTCTGTGCTGGTATTACTCTCTTCTCCCCTCTAAAAAATTGGGGCGCTGGTCCAGGAAAGAAAGTTGGAGTGATTGGACTTGGCGGTCTCGGTCATATGGGACTGAAGTTTTCTGCTGCTCTTGGAGCCCACACCACAGTCTTCTCTCATTCACCAAGCAAAGAGCAAGATGCCCGCAAAATGGGTGCTAACGATTTTGTGGTTACAAGCAATCCAAAGGATTTATCAAAGTTGGATAGAGATTTTGATCTAATTTTAAATACGGTTTCTGCGGATATGGATCTAACCCCTTATCTACAACTATTGAAACTCAATGGGACGCTTGTGCTCATCGGATTGCCAATAAATCCTTACACAATAAACACTCCAGTCCTCTTGGCTCAGCGACGTTCGATATCAGGGTCAATGATTGGTGGCATCAAGGAGACTCAAGAGATGCTTGATTTCTGTGGCAAGCACAATATTCTGAGCGAAGTTGAAGTTGTGGATCCGGCATACATCAACCAAGCCTACGAGAGAACTATTTCAAGCGATGTGAAATACCGCTTCGTAATTGACGCGAAGAAATTTTAAATCCTTATTTAAATTGATGAAGTGCGCCGGCAATTAATGGGGCCAAGAAGAGAGCTGGCAACAGATTCCCCACGGCAACCTGCTTAATCTTCATTACCCGTAGCGAAATTCCCAATAAGAGAATTCCACCGGTCGCCGTCATCGCCAAGATTTGATAATCGGGAAGAACTGTTCCCAGAAAGAGGCCGACTCCGGTCCAGGCGAATTGGTAAATACCAACCGGGATAGTGGAAACTGCAACTCCCCAACCCAACGAAGCTGCAAATGGAATTGAAATCACGCCGTCCAAAATGCTCTTCAATACTAGTTGGTCAATTCCAGTTCCCATTCCATCACTAATTGACCCGAGAATAGCCATCGGCCCGATAACGAATAAAAGCGAAGCGGTGACGAAGCCATCGACAAATGGGCTTGAACCGTTTGGATCAAATCTGGCCTTTAATCTGACCCCAAATCTTTCAAGTCGATTCTCAATATCCAGGGCATTTCCGATTAAGGCACCAGCGAGAAGAGCCGCCAATATGGCGAAAATCGGCCAGCCCTGCGGCAGCTCTGAAACAAATTTTTGATTCCATAACTCTTTGATTGCATCCGCCGCTGCTAGCAAAGTTACAAAACCTAAAACAGTGATGATCAACTCTCGAGTGTGTTCGCGGAATTTAGCGCCTACAAAAATACCGAGCGCGGAACCAAGGAGGATTGCTGCAATATTTATTACCGTGCCCAGACCAACAAACATTGTTTACCCCTCCGACTAATCGGTAGACTCTAACAGTGAATCCCCAAGAAGTTCGTCAGAAGATCTGGCGCTTTCTCCAACCTGCAAAAACTATTCCGCATACCTCCTGGACTGCGAAGAATCGATGGTCTGTAACACCAAAAATATTCACTTTTTTGGTAGTTGGACTATCTCTCTTCGGAATCGGAGAAGCGCTTTTAATACAATCAACTCTTGGTAACTCACCTTGGTCCGTATTCGCGCAAGGCCTCTCACTTCAAACTCCACTGAGTATTGGAGAAAGCACTGCGATAACTAGTTTGGCGGTCTTGGCTCTCTGGATACCACTAAGAGAAAAGCCTGGTTTCGGAACACTTGCCAACATCGCGGTAATTAGTATTTTTATTCAACTTGGCGTCGATCACATTCCAGCCGTAACTATGAACTTTCCACTTCAGATTCTCTATGTAGTTGTTGGCGTGGGGCTCGTAGGGTTTGGCTCTGCTATCTACATTACTTGCGGACTTGGTCCGGGCCCGCGTGACGGACTAATGACTTCGTTGCACAAGAAAACCGGAGTTCGAATTTCAAGGGTTAGGTTGTCAATAGAAGTAACTGTCTTGATCGCAGGCGCGGCACTCGGTGGATCCGTAGGACTAGGAACCGCAATTTTCGCCCTCTTTATTGGTATCTCAATTGCAACCAATCTCAACTTTGTAACTAAATTATCCAATCGACTGGCTTAATCCCCAGTTCAATCAACCGATTGTTCGCTTTCGTAAAAGGCCTTGAACCGAAGAAACCTCGATAAGCCGATAGCGGACTTGGATGAGCACTGATCAAGGAATTACCACTGGGTATAAA
>JBILDT010000024.1:0-10511 GCA_044352485.1 Candidatus Nanopelagicaceae bacterium | reverse complement strand
AAATTGCGCAGCGTGCTTTCCCCACAAGATGAAAACTACGGATGAACTACCAAGATACTTAACAACTTGGTCTGTAAAATCTATCCAGCCAACCTTTGCATGCCCCTGACTGGTGTTGGGGAGAGTTGTAAGTGATGTGTTCAAGAGCATCACTCCCCTGGATTGCCATCCCGATAGATCTCCAGTTTTTGGCACAAAACCGATATCGCTCTCTAGCTCTTTGCAAATATTTTTCAGAGTTGGGGGTAATTTTTTGACAGTCGATGGAACACTAAAGGCCAAACCCGTTGCATGATCTGGATTTGGATATGGGTCTTGGCCAACGATGCAGACCTTTACCTCAGAAATTGGTTGCTCGAAGGCAGCAAAGATTCGGTTCGCCTCTGGGATGTAAGGTTTGTTTAATACTATTTTGCTTAATAAATGTTTAGATGACGGTAGCGCCTCTTGCCATTGTCGTGGCAGTAAATCAAAGAGCATTAGCCAACTGCATTGGCTGAGTAGCGATTATTAGTCATCGTTACGCTGATCTTCATGTCATAGGCCAAACTCAAATTTTCAGATGTAATTACGCTACTGATAGGGCCGCTACTAACAACGATTCCATTTTTCAGAAGAAGCGCATGTGTAGAGCCCGCTGGAATCTCCTCAATATGATGAGTAATTATTAGAGTTACCGGCGCATATGGATCCGTCGCAAGCAGATCGAATCGGTTCAATAAATCCTCTCGGCCACCTAAATCCAAACCGGACGCGGGCTCATCGAGTAACAAGATTTCAGGATCTGCCATTAGCGATCTAGATATTAGAACGCGCTTTTTCTCGCCCTCACTCAAAGTGTTGAATCTGCGTTGCGCCAACTCACGAACCCCAAGCGTGGTTAGTAGAGCCTGCGCTCTAGATTCATCCCATAGCTCATAGCTCTCATTCCATCTACCTAACATGGCATATGCAGCAGTCAGGACGATATCAATTACCTTTTCGTCTTCGGGAAATAGATTCAAAAGAGTCGATCCCATGAAACCTACTCTCGGTCTCAATTCGAAAACATCTACAGCTCCTAACTTGGATCCAAGTATTTCTGCGGAACCGGAAGTTGGATGAATTTGCGCGGAACAGATAGAGAATAAGGTTGATTTACCGGCGCCATTTGGCCCCAAAATAACCCACCGCTCGTTCTCGTTTACTTGCCAATCCAACGGCCCCAAAATAGTTTTACCATCGCGAACGACCGAAACTTTTTGTAGATTGAGAACTGGAATCACAGGCGTAAAGATACCCGTAAGCGAGGCGAGTTAAGGTTATTAACCGCTAATCTAGGAGGGTGAGCCAAATTAACACAGAACATACTGGCCTGATTCTAATTTCCGGAGTTGATGCCCCTGGGGTTACCCAAGCACTTTTCGCTGCACTTGACCCATTCTCAATAACAATATTGGATATCGAACAGGTTGTAATCCGGGGAAGATTAATACTGACAACGTTAATCTCTTTGGATCCAGCGCATGCTCAAGCCATAGAAACTGATCTATTAGATGCAACCTCGAAGCTTGGCTTAGATCTAGCGATTGATTTTTCGGATCAGCCTAAGGGTGAAAGTAGAAATTCGAATCTTCACATTATTGTTCTTTCAGAGAATCTCCGACCCGCCGGTATTGGTGCACTAGCCAGCAAAATTGCTGAACAAGGCGGAAATATTGACCGGATCCACAGAACCGCTTCTTATCCACTCACTGCTATTGAGTTCGAGGTCTCACTTAATTTAGACGATGATAAGTTGAAAATAGTTCAACGTGAACTCGCAGAAATTGCTCAGAACAGCGGCATTGATATTGCGGTAGAACAGAGCGGTCTAGTCCGTCGTGCAAAGAGAATAGTTCTACTGGATATGGATTCCACCTTGATCCAACAAGAAGTTATAGACCTTCTCGCCGAGAGATGTGGGGTCGGAGCCGAAGTTGCGGCAATTACGCAATCCGCGATGCGTGGAGAACTTGATTTTGCTGAGTCATTAACCGCGAGAGTGAAATTACTTGCCGGTGCTAACGCCGAGATTCTAGAGTCAGTCAAAACGAGTATTACTTTGACGCCAGGTGCTAGAACGCTAATCCGCACCCTACACAAACTTGGTCACAAGGTAGGAGTAGTTTCTGGTGGATTTTTGGATGTAATCGAGCCACTGTTAAAGGAGCTAGAGATTGATTTCTACCGCGCCAATAAATTAGAAATTACAGATGGGAAGCTATCCGGAAATGTTCTTGGTTCAATTGTTGATAAGAACGGCAAGGCTCTTGCGCTGCGCGAATTCGCCTCAGCCGAGAACGTAACTCTCTCGCAGACAATCGCTATCGGTGATGGCGCCAATGATTTAGGAATGCTCGAGCTCGCTGGATTAGGTATCGCCTTCAATGCAAAACCGGCGGTAAGAGCGGCAGCAAATAGTTCGATTAATTCGCCTTATCTAGATTCAGTTCTCTACCTAATGGGCATCACGAGAAGTGAAATCGAAGACGCTGATCGGAATAATTAAGAATTAAAGACGGCAGGCGTGGATATCTGTAACCAAGATTCCACGTGCCCCAACTTGCCAGAGTTCATCCATGATTCGATTTATATCGGAGCGCTTAACCATTGCTCGAACCGCATTCCAGTCACTCTTTTGCAAAGGTGAAATTGTTGGTGATTCAATACCCGGAGTAAGAGCGCAGGCACGCTCTAAATCAATACTCTTAACATCGTAGTCGACCAAGACATACTGTCTAGCGATAACTACGCCATTTAACCTACGGATTAAAGTTTCAATGGCTGGTGATATTGGAACACCATTGCGCGTAATTAGAATAGCTTCGCTCTCTAGCAAAACTTCCCCGAAAATAGTTAAACCAGCCGCACGAAGAGTTCCACCAGTTGATACAACATCGGCAATCACATCGGCAACACCGAGACGGATCGAGCTTTCAACCGCACCATCAAGACGAACTATCGACGCCTTGATTTTCTTTGAGGCTAAGAAACTTTCAAGCAAACCAGGATATGCCGTCGCGATTCGCTTATTCTGCAAATCAGCAAGCTCCATTTTGGCACCTGAAGTTGCAGCAAATCTAAATGTGCTTTTGCCGAAATCTAGCGGTAGAACTTCTGAGGCTCCCGCGCCAGAATCCAGAAGGAGATCTCTCCCGGTAATTCCAGCTTCCAGTTCCCCACTTCCCACATAAACCGCAATGTCTCTTGGACGCAAATAATAAAATTCAACATTGTTATCTGGATCTATGAATACTAGATCACGCAAATCATTCCGTTGACGGTAGCCCGCTTCCTTCAACATCAATGCTGAACTTTCAGACAATGAACCTTTATTGGGAACAGCTATTTTAAGCGTCAATTCTCTTCCTAACTATAGGTTCTTGTAGACGTCGTCTAATTTGATATTTCTTGCGATCATTAAAACTTGGAGATGGTAAATCAGTTGGCTTATCTCTAGCGCTAGTTCACTGTCACTCTGGTATTCGGCAGCCATCCAAACTTCGCCAGCTTCCTCGATTATCTTCTTACCAATCGCATGAATTCCAGCATCGAGCTCACGAACTGTCCCTGAATCTTGGGGCCTTACTTTTGCGATCTGATTGAGTTCATCCCACAGCGATTCAAAATTCTTCATACTCGAATTTTAACCTAGATGGAAGCTATCTTGCGCTTGATTTCAAGGCTAACGCTCGTAATGCATCAACCATCGACCCCGGATTATCTGACTTAAATACCGCACTCCCTGCTACAAAAGTATCTGCGCCAGATTCTGCAGCTTGAGCAATGGTTTCGAGCGAAACTCCCCCGTCAACTTGGAGCCAGATTTTTCCAAAGAATCGAGTATCTATATCTTTTCTCGCTTGTTTCACCTTATCCATCATGTCGAGCATAAAACTCTGTCCGCCAAATCCTGGTTCAACTGTCATTATCAAAAGCATGTCTAGTTGCTCCATTAATGAAGCGATCTCTTGGAAAGGTGTCGCAGGTTTCAAGGCAAGTCCAACCCTTGCGCCTTCATCTTTAATCCTTGAAATTGTCTGCAGTGGATTTGAACTTGCCTCATAATGAAAAGTCACACTTGCGGAGCCAGCTTTTGCATAAAGATGTGCACGCTCATCAGGGTCAGCAATCATTAAATGGCTATCGACCGGGATAGGACATTCCTTAATTATTTTCTGACTCTGTTCGAAGGTGAAAGTGAAATTTGGAACAAATACGTTGTCCATAACATCTAGATGTAAAAGATCAGATTGGCCTGAAATTCGAGCTATCTCACTAGGTAGATTATCTCGATCGGCATTCAAGATGCTGGGGCAGATTTGAATCAAATTGCGCCCCTCTCAGTATTTGCTTTACGCAATCTTAATTCAACAGGTGTCAGGACTTCTGAAGCAACGCCATAAACATTGAGTCTGAAGCATCAAGGTGAGTCCAGAGCTGAAGAGAACCATCTGGATTAACCCCAATGCTTCCGGCGGGTGAGAATTTTGCGATATCTAGAATTTTCAAATCTTTGTGTCGATATTTGGCATCCAGAACCTGACTCTTTGTTTCAGCCAACAAAGGTGAGCATGTAGCGAAACCGATGATGCCACCAGGATTCAACATTTCATAAGCTGAATCGATTAAGTCTCGCTGTAGTGGAAGTAATTCCTTTAAATCGTTTAAAGATCGGCGCCATCTAGCTTCTGGTCTCCGGCGTAAAGCTCCAAGACCCGAGCAAGGCGCATCAATAAGAATTCGATCGAATTTTTCGCCAAAACTCTCGAAGTCTCGACCGTCTAAGGAAATCACTTTGCCCCTAGGAACAACTCTCGCAACTAAGTCGGCGCGATGTTCAGTTGGTTCATTCGCCAGGAAAGAATCATTAGGTTTTGATGTTGCCAACAAGTTGTGAAGGAGCGCCGCCTTACCACCTGGGCCGGCACAGAGATCTAGCCATTTAGTTGGTTCGTCTCTATTTGTCGCAAAGAAAATCTCGGCGATTAACTGAGAGCCCATATCTTGAATTCCGGCACGCTTATCTTTAATTGCTGGGTAATCATTTGGAAGTGCGTTCGATAAAACTGAAAAGGACCCAATCGGAAGTTTTTCGCCACCTATATCTAAAATTTCTTCGACGCTAGATTTGCCAGGCCAAGCAACTATATGAGGAGAGACAGGGACATTATTGATACGCAGCAATTCTTCAACCGCATCCCAATCCTTTAGTTGATCAAAGTATGCATTGATTATCCAAATCGGATGTGAATAGAGAATAGATAATTTCTCTATGGCGGATATTTTTTGGTCATCCTTTAAAGCTTCATACATATCCAAATCACCAGAAATCGAACGCAGCAAGGCGTTCACATAACTTGCCTTCGACTCCCCCGCTACTGTCCTAGCTACTTCAACTGTTTCACCTACTGCAGCATGAATCGGAACCCGCATCTCGAAAATTTGATGAATCCCGATTCTTAAAAGATCAACAATCTTCTCATCAAGTTCGGCGATTGGCCGATCCGCTTTTAGAGAAATGGCGTAATCATGTTTGCCTTGCATTCTCAGAGTTCCATAAGCAAGTTCAGTTACAAATGATCTATCGCGTAGATCTAGATCGGATTCCGAAAGTAGTTCTGGCAATCTTAGATTTGCGTATGCACCATTTCGGTTAACTTGACTGACTAAGTCGTAAGCCAACAATCTAGCTGCGCCTGGTTTAGGTTTAGAGAAGGACTTATTATTCAAACTTAGAACCTGAATCTAGCCTTGCTCCTCTTGCAAAATCAGCTCCAGTCATACGCTTCTTGCCAGAAGGAGTTACTTCGGTTATTTCAACAACGCTATCCGAAGTTCTAACTAGAAGTTGATCACCGACTAGTTGGATGTCGCCAGGTGATTTTAGATTGTTGGCGATAAGAACTTCCTTCAAACCGTGAAGTGATATCCGCTCGCCGTTAAACATGGACCAGATCCCAGGATTGTCAGAAAGTGCACGATCTTGGCGTAGGACTGTTTCTATCGCACTGTCCCAAACTATTCTCGCCATATCCTTTGAGATTTTTGGTGCCAGGGTTGCGCCAGATAGCGGTTGCGGTGTTGCTCTAGTCTTTCCAATTACTGAAATTAATTCCAGCAAGTCAGGTATCGCGAGTTCAGTAAGGCGTTGTAGCAAAATCGGAGTTGTGTCTTCATCAGAGATATTCACCTCTTTGGACAAATAGATGGGTCCGGTATCCATCCCTTTGTCTAGCTTGAATATTGAGAAGCCAGTGCTGGTTTCACCATTCAAGATGGCCCATTGAACCGGGGCAGCTCCACGCAATTTAGGAAGCAATGAAAAATGTAAATTTATCCAACCAAATCTTGGGCCATGCAACAGTTCTACTGGAATGATTCGCCCGTATGCGCAGGTAATAATTAACTGGGGTTGAGATGCGAGTAGATGGCGATTTAGCTCCGAGGTATCTGCAGGCTTTGAAACCTCGAGACCTTTCTCCATTGCCCACTTGGCTAAATCGTTAGCCTCTATTTTTTTTCCACGACCAGTAGGTTTATCTGGATTGGTAATTATCGAACCAAGGGTGTGGTCGCTCGCCAAAATAGCTTCGATGATTGGGATTGAGATTAATGAAGAAGATGCGATCGATAACTGCATCTATAGCGCCCGACCATTTGTCGGATGTGGACTGAGTTTGAATATAGGAGCCACTTGATCAGAAGTTCGCTCACCGAACCAATCTGAATTTCGGATGTCAGCCATCGCCAGTTTCCGCTCCTCCAAGAGCAACCGATCGATAAAGACTATTCCATTGAGGTGATCGGTTTCGTGCTGCAATACTCGCGCAAGAAGTTCAGTACCTTCAATTGTTACTGGTTCACCATGCATATTGAAGCCCTTGGCCACTGCTCGGAAAGCGCGAGGTGTTTCATAGGTTAATCCCGGAAAGCTCAAGCAACCTTCTTCGCCATCTTGCAAATCTGCCGAGAGATCAAGAGTCGGATTGATTAAATGGCCATCACTCTCTTCAATATTCCATACGAAGACTTGTAACGAAACCCCGATTTGTGGAGCGGCTAGACCGGCGCCCGGAGCATCAAGCATCGTTTCGGTTAGATCTTTAACTAGATTTCGCAATTCCTTATCGAATGTCGTGACCGGACTCGCAGGAGTCGTTAATACCGGATCACCAAACAATCTTATTTCTTGAATTGACACCTGAGAATTCTATTCTACGTTCAATCCAATTGCCTAAATTGAAAATGGGTCCATACGAAGTTGCAAGGGTGGAAGGCCCTTGATTCCTCGATAACGGGCTAAATCTCTGAAAAATTCCGAGAATTCTTGGGACCGAGCTATCTCACTTCGAATTATCAATTTTGATTTACCCTTATTTTCTGCCGTTCCATCACTTTCCTCTTGCACGGCAAGCGCAGAAAAAAGATTATTGTCTTCCAAATTTCTAGCTAGTTGTCTAATTGCTGATGTATCGCCCTGAAGTATTGCGATACGACAATAGGGTGGAAGATTCAAGCTCTCTCGCTCTTTGATTTCAATCAGAGAATTAGCATAAGGATCATTTCTTAACAATCCTTGCGATAGCAAGTTATCACTAGTGAGGTCTAAATACATGACTGAATCATTCTCATCCGCCACACGCCCTCGGTTTTCGAATATCACTCTTCTGACGCTCTCTAAGCTACGAAGCTCAACGCGATTACTCAGATTTTCAAGAGAGCGCAGAATTACGGTACTGAAATCACCTAGTGGCTCACATCCATAACTGGCCAGAACCAGAACGTTTTCTTTCAATTCAGATATGTCGTCAACCCTAGAACCACCTTTACTCAATATCACGCGATATCCAGGAACGGCCTTTGCAATCTCATCAGCTATCCGCGAAGAGCCCTTAGAGATTGATCTAATCGTCTTGCCATCGCACCATGAACAAGCGAAATCTTTAGAGGTTTTCTCGCAGATTGCGCAGGTCAGGGGCGAACTCTTGGTCGGCAGAAAGATTTTTCCGCCACATTCACAACGAGCCTGATTGCGACATTTCTGACAGGCAATTGCATTTATGTAACCTGTCTCGGCCATAACAACTAGAACATTTCCTTTTTTTAGTCCGGCTTTCATCAAAGCAATATCTGACACATTAGAGTTTGAAAAATGGATTGCCGTCTTAGGTTTTGATGAAGTCTTCTCAGACTTCTTCGTTTTCAGCCACCCTAGCTCCGCCAGTCTTATTACTTCCAAACTTGGGCTAGCACCTATGAAATGGAGCGAGAATTCACCGCTACGAAGCATCGCTATATCTCGAACATTCCAACTTGGGAATCGTCTCTCGTACATGGATTCATCACCATCATTAAAGATCAAAATTGTCGAATTCGGCGCCAATGGTGTGAAGATTGAGCCCCGGTTCCCCACTAGTAACTTTGATTGCAGAAACCTTGCCTTCAGATAATTCTTATACCGGTCGGACTTTGAGATGTCTGAAGTTAATAGAACTGGATCGCTATCAATATCAAAGGTGAGTAATTGTTTGATGTCTCGCTCATCTGGGACAATCACAAGTAGCTGTTCATCTAACCTTAGTTTTCCAAGAATCTGATTTATCGATCTCGGAAGATCCTCAAATCTTTTAGTCACAGATACTTGGTGCTCTAGTCTCGGTTTGATGTCACTAATTTGTGGAATTACTTGACCTAGAAATTCTGACTCAACAGAAGCTGCCCGAGCGGGAATTGCACTTCTAATAACATCCCATGGCTTGCACGCGTAACGCTCACAGGTGAGATTTACGATCTCTATCAGCTCTTCGGTTAGAAGGGGAATGGGTGAAATAACCTTGCTTAGAGTTTTAAGCGACTTTGAATCTAGAAGAGATGGTTCTCTAGATTGGACATAACCCATAACTTCTTCCCTGCCGAATGGAATCTTTACAAATACGCCAAGTTGAATTTGGTCAGATAGAACTTCCGGGACTAGGTAATCATAAGTATCCGGTAGATGAAAAACTCCAGTATCCACACAAACTTGAACGACTGGATTCTCTGAGGCAACGGTTACTTTCTTTGGTGCCCGTTGCGCTTTTAAACGCAGTGGCTTTACCTGCGTCACTTAGATTTACCTGGTGGCTGCTTCTTTGAGTGCCGCCGCGCGATCGGTCTTCTCCCAAGTAAAGTTTGCGAGTTCGCGACCGAAGTGACCATAAGAAGCTGTTGCTGAATAAATCGGACGAAGTAAATCGAGGTCACGAATGATTGCAGCTGGTCGCAAATCGAATGTAGCCATTACTGCATCAACAATCTTATTTGAAGCAACTTTCTCGGTTCCGAAGGTCTCAATGAAAAGACCAACTGGCTGTGCTTTACCAATTGCATAAGCAACCTGAACCTCGCAACGAGAAGCGAGTCCAGCTGCAACAACATTCTTCGCAATCCAACGCATTGCGTAAGCGGCGCTGCGATCAACTTTGGATGGATCTTTTCCGGAGAAAGCCCCGCCACCATGACGGGCCATTCCACCATAAGTATCAACGATAATCTTGCGACCAGTTAAGCCAGCATCTCCCATTGGTCCACCGATAACGAAACGACCTGTTGGGTTGATGAGGATACGAACATCTGAAATATCTATCTTTAAGTCGCTAATAATCGGATCAATAACCAACTTCTTAAGATCCGGAGCCAGAGTTTTCTCGAGGTCGACAGAGGGCGCATGTTGTGTAGAAATAACGATTGTGTTCAGCGCAACGGCGCGATCACCGTCGTATTCAATTGTTACTTGGGTTTTTCCATCTGGGCGCAGATAATCAACTTTTCCAGCTTTGCGAACCGCTGAAAGTTGAAGGGCGAGTTTGTGAGCTAAAGAAATTGGCAGAGGCATAAGTTCTGGTGTGTCATCGCATGCATAACCGAACATCAAGCCTTGGTCTCCTGCGCCTTGAAGATCTAGCGGATCTGCCGATGAAGAGATTCGCTTTTCAAATGCTGAATCTACGCCTTGGGCAATGTCGCTAGATTGTTGGCCAATCGATAGTGAAACGCCACATGAGTTTCCATCGAAACCTTTTTCTGAAGAGTCATATCCAATGTTTAAAACAGTATCGCGCACAATCGTCATAACATCGGCGTAGCCATTAGTTGTTACTTCGCCCGCTACATGAACTTGACCTGTTGTAATAAGTGTTTCAACTGCTACTCGGCTCTTTGCATCTTGCGAAAGTAATGAATCAAGTATCGCATCAGAAATCTGGTCTGCCATCTTATCTGGATGACCTTCGGTTACGGATTCTGATGTAAATAGGCGTTTTGTCATTGGGCTACCCTAACTTATTGAGAGCTCGATCTAGTAAAAGATCGGCTAGCGTGTCCTTAGATTGGTTCTTACATTCAATGCTCTCGCCATTGCTATCAATCAAAACTCCAGCCGTATCATCGGCCCCGAAGATTTCGCCATTGCTTACATTGTTTAGATAGATCAAATCAGAACCCTTGTG
>JBILDT010000017.1:0-13625 GCA_044352485.1 Candidatus Nanopelagicaceae bacterium | reverse complement strand
TAACGGTGCAGATTTGAATAACGGTGCAGATTTGAATACCGGTGCAGTTCCAAATTTCAATCTTACGGATTTCAGCGCAGATTTAATGGACCCAATGGATGCTCACCGCGCAGATGCAATGACTGCAATCGCGGCTCTATTTTTGGAGACCAATCAGGATCAAGTAATGAATCATGGAAGACCAATAACAGTGAATTTAACCATTGACCTTCCAACACTTTTGGGGCTAAATGAAAATCCGGGACAACTAAGTGGGTATGGCGCAATCCCTGCGACAGTAGCTCGTGAACTTGCGGCAGATGGAAAATGGCGAAAATTCATCACTGATCCAACTACCGGAAATCTTCTAGATTTTGGTCGAGAAAGTTATCTACCGCCACAAGTGTTACGTGATTTCTTACTTGCAAGAGATAAAACTTGCAGATTCCCAGGCTGTCGAAGATCCGGCGTCAAAGGCGAAATTGATCATGTGATTCCATGGGAAGAGGGCGGGGAAACTTCACCAAGAAATCTTGGCCTACTCTGTAAGCGACATCATCAGTTGAAAACCCATGGTGGCTGGAAACTTGAAAGTTTTGAAGATGGTTCTTGCGAGTGGACTTCGCCTCTTGGAAAAAAGAGGTTTGTCCCGGCTCGGCCAATGGACGAAGTTGCATAAGTTCTCATTAAACTAGAGCGATGGAATCCCTTGCGCTAGTAGTAACCATAATGATCCTGGTTTCAGTTTTGGGCGCCCCAATCGGTTTATTGGTATTAAAGATTCCGACTCAGAAACAGTCAACAACAATGTTCAAAAAATTGATGGCTTTCATGTTTACCTTAGTTGGTTTCATGGTCGGAACATCTATTTTGCTAACTGGTCCTGCAATCGGTGGCGTAGTAATCGCCGTATTTTCAATTGGTTCTGCAATTTATGTGTTTATCAAGATTTGGTTCGATAAAACTTATTGGGAACATTAACTAACAAACTTTTTTAATGGTTTTGTTAAGATAATTGTTAAGGCGATTATTAAAACATGGTGGAGGTGCCGGGAATCGAACCCGGGTCCTCTAGAGCAAAATCAGGGCTTCTACGGGCGTAGTGTTCTATTCGTATTCTCAGTCCTGACTCTCACAAACACATGTAGTCAACGAACTCAGTTATAGATTTATTTCCCCGATAGCGTCCATAACACCACTATCAAGTGAGCTCTCTAGCGACGCTAACATCCAAGTCGAGAGCACTCTTGGGTTAACGGATTCACTTAAATCGCTTAGGCAGCGATAGCGAAATCAGCGGCAGTTGTACTGGCGCTTATAGTTTTGCCAGGGTTATTGGTTAACGAGATCATCCCGGCTTCCTCGGCCCGCTTCACCTGACTCAACAACTAAAGTCGAGACCGTTCACCCCCATGATGGTTGTGGAACATGAAGCATTTACTTTTCTATATTTAGTTTTTTCCGAATTGTTGTTAGATAACGATATTTGAAGAAATAAATATCATCATTTAACTTGCTAATTGTAAGGCGTAAATTGCCTTAAAGATAAATCGTGGAAATAGCACTTCGAGCTGAATCAGCGCTCGGATTTGATTCAGCGCTCGGATTTGCCGCTGGTCCGCCTGGAAAGTTCGCGAGTTATTTCGCGGTTTGCCTGTTTCTCCATCAATGTTGCCCGCTTATCGTGAGCCTTCTTTCCCTTTGCAAGGGCTAATTCAATTTTGGCTTTGCCATCTTTGAAATAAATAGAAAGTGGCACAAGTGTTAGACCGCCTTGCTTAGTATCGGCGGCCAATCTTTCGATCTCCTTCTTATGAAGAAGCAATTTACGTTCGCGACGCGGGGTGTGGTTATTCCAAGTACCTTCGGTGTATTCCGGAATATGAACACCACTTAACCAAAGTTCACCATTGTTAACCATCGCAAAACCATCAACAAGTGAAGCTCTTCCGGCCCGAAGTGATTTAACTTCTGTTCCGCTTAGAACTATTCCGCACTCGAAAACTTCCTCAATGAAGTAGTCATGGCGAGCACTCTTGTTTTGTGCAATAAGTTTCTTGCCAAGTTCTTTAACCATTTAGACCACCTCATTTCCTGATTTCTAGTTCGCTAGTTCGCAATATTGCAATTAGTTGCAGTGCTAAGGATACGCTGAAAAGCGCTCACCTCGGTCTTACAAGGGAGCGTTACGAGTTCTTCGGGAGCGTTTCTTACTTCTTATCGTTGCCGATAGCGGATAAGCCGCTTAGGACAAGTAGCGCTTTGGAAATTTCTTCTTCATCAGGAATAAGCAGATCTGGAGCAATGCCAACTTGATCAATGATGCGGCCATTTGGGGTTCGATATTTTCCGATAGTAATTTCAAGTTTAGAGCCATCTACTAAATCAATTATTTCTTGAACTGTTCCCTTGCCATAACTTTTCTCACCAATTATTACAGCGCGGTTGCGATCTTGAAGCGCGCCTGCAATCACTTCTGCTGCACTCGCTGTTGCCCTACTAATCAATACAGTCATGGGTGCAGTTTCTGGATTCTTGTTCTTTGATTCTAAAACGACTTCTGAATCATTCTTTCTTGAATATGAAACCACAGTTCCTTCGGGAAGAAATTGAGATGCAACATCCACTGCAACATTGATTAACCCACCTGGATTATCACGTAAATCTAAAACAATCCCACCTGTGTGTGGATACTTCGCAAGTGCAATCGCTACATCATTTGATACCTGACTGGATATTGAAGAAATTTGAATATAAACAACTTTGGTTGCTAACTGATAAGCAACAACATCACCATTAAGAATAGATTGACGAGTTATTTCGAGTCGAATCAGATCTTGATTTCGCTCTAGGCCAATACTGACTTTTGTGTTTGGTGATCCTCTGAGTGCAGCTATTGCAGTCGCAATAGAAGCACCTTCTAAATCAACACCATTTATATCGACGAGTGAATCCAAAACCTTTACCCCAGCTTTTGCGGCTGGTGAATCTACTTGCACGCTTGAAACTTCTAAGACACCAGATTTATTCTTTCTAAGCCAAATTCCAATTCCACTATAGCGACCCTCAAGGGTCTGAGTTAAACCTTCAACACTCTCTTGTGGAAAGTAGTTTGCCCATTGATCGCCCGATGCTTTTAATACAGCTTCAATTGCAGCGCGCTCTAAAGTGTTTCGTTCTAGAGGTGTTGGGTTCTTTGCCAAAATTTTTGATATGGATTGTTCGACTGGTGATTCATTTCTAGATTGACCAACATAATCCCCGAGAGCAAATGCCAAAATTATGGCAAAAGATGCAATCGCTGCAGTTGCACTAAATCCAGCGCCACGAACGCGCGAAACTATTGATTGCCAAGGGGAAAGCATCCGTGAATTCTCCTAGCAAAGCCTTAAATTGGCAAAGTTGTGGAGCGGTGTGCGTATTTAGAGCGGTATGCGGAGTTATACCTTTAGGTATTTACGCAAAGTGGCAACTGAGGCCACTGTTGATACGACTAGTCCAGTAATTAGGAGGATTCCCGAAGCAACCCAAACATCAGACCAGGTAAAGAATTTAGTGAAACTCAGTAGTGGTGCAATTCTTGAATCAACCAATAATTTAAATCCTGATAGCAGACCAGTTGAAAAGACCCATCCAACAATTGCCGAGATTATTCCTTCTAGTAAAAATGGTAACTGGATTGAGAAAGAGGAAGCACCAACTAATTTCATGACGCCAGTTTCTCGTCGCCGGTTAAAGGCTGCGATTCGAAGCGTATTGCTAATCAATAATGCGGCTGTAAGAACGCTAGCTAAACCAATTGCCAAGGCGCCATCTCGGAGCACTGACAATAACTTAAAGAATTTTTCAAGAATGCTCCGTTGATCTTGAACCGAGTCAACACCGGGTCTTCCGGCAAATGCACTCTGCATAACTGCAAACTGTGTCGGATCTTTTAACTTAACTCGATAAGACTCTGGAAGTTGATCTTGGGTTACATTTTGTGCGATTGCAGAACCCTTAAATCTTTCTTGAAAACGGGTAAATGCTTCGGATTGAGATTCGTAATAAACCGTATCCACAACAGGAAGGGCTTCGATATCTGCTTTGATTTGATCTCTCTGCTCTTGTGAAACCGGTCCACTTGCACATGAAGGAGATTCTGAAAGTGTTCCGCAGAGAAATACTGAAACTTCAATTTTGTCATACCAATAATCTTTCATGACTCGAACTTGCGAGTTAGCAAGTAGGCCGATACCAAGAAGAGTTAAAGAAATTGCAACAGTGATAACGACTGCAAATGTCATTGTTAGATTTCGGCGCAGACCGATTTTTACCTCTTTAAATAGAAATCCAGTTCTCATGTTCTGCCCCTATCCCGCATATCCATATACGCCACGAACCTGATCACGAATGACTTGGCCACCTTCAAGCTCAATAACGCGTTTGCGCATTGAATCGACAATCTTTGAATCGTGTGTAGCCATTACAACAGTTGTTCCTTCTCGATTAATCCGATCAAGTAATTTCATAATTCCAACACTTGTTGCTGGATCCAAGTTTCCAGTTGGTTCATCAGCAATCAAAATAGCTGGCTGGCTTACATAAGCCCGCGCTATCGCCACGCGTTGTTGTTCGCCACCTGAAAGTTCTGAAGGCTTTCGATCGGCCTTCTCTTCTAAGCCAACGAGTTCTAGAACTTCTGGCACTTCTCGATTAATTTCTTTCTGAGAATATCCAAGAACATGCAATGTGAACGCAACGTTCTCGGTAACTGTCTTATTTGGAAGTAGTCGGAAATCTTGAAATACGGTTCCCACTTGTCTGCGAAGTTCTGGAATCTTATGAGCCGATAAAGTGTTTAGATCTTTTCCGGCAACAATAATCTTGCCAGATGTTGGGCGCTCTTCCCTGAGGACTAGACGGAGAAAGGTTGATTTTCCTGAGCCAGATAATCCAACCAAGAATACGAATTCACCTTTTTGAATATCAATATTTACTGAATCAAGAGCAGCGTGATCCTGCTTTGGGTAAATTTTAGAAACGTTTTCAAAACGAATCATGACCGCCTCCTTGTGCTTTCCACTCAAAACTAATCTTTAGTAATTGCCTCAGGTGAACTCAATTAAGTGTTCTGCCTACATGGGAAGTTTAGGCAGAAATCACCGTTCAGGCTCGGAAATACGCGCGATAAAGGCTGAGAGATTTCTTCCAGTTATGCGTAATTCCGTGTGATATTCGAATCTCGAATTAATCGGTGCTTTTACGCCACTTGATTCCAGCTTCAATAAAGCCATCAATTTCGCCATCCAAAACTGCTGATGGATTTCCAACTTCGAAATCTGTTCGCAAATCCTTAACCATTTGATAAGGAGCCAGAACATAAGAGCGCATTTGATTGCCCCATGAACCAGAATTATCGCCCTTTAGTGCATCTAATCTCGCACGTTCTTCTTGGCGGCGACGTTCTAATAATTTAGATTGCAGAACCGCCATTGCGGTAGCTTTATTTTGAATTTGCGAGCGCTCGTTCTGGCAGGAAACAACTATTCCGGTAGGAAGGTGAGTTATCCGCACAGCCGAGTCTGTTGTGTTAACGCCTTGACCGCCAGGTCCAGATGATCGATAAACATCGACACGAAGTTCCTTCTCGTCAATAACAATGTGATCACTCTGCTCTACAACAGGCACAACTTCTACGCCTGCAAATGATGTGTGGCGGCGGGATTGCGAATCAAATGGCGAAATCCGAACTAAGCGGTGCGTTCCTTGCTCTACCGAGAGCGTTCCATATGCATAGGGTGCATAAACCCTAAATGTTGTCGATTTTATGCCAGCTTCTTCTGCATATGAAGTTTCAAGAACATCAACTTTAAAATTATGGCGCTCGCAATATCTCAAATACATGCGCATCAACATTTGCGCCCAATCCGCGGCTTCTACGCCACCAGCTTCAGAGCGAATAGTAATTAAACAATCTCGATCATCGTATTCACCACTTAAAAGCGTTTGAACTTCTAATTCACGAATCGCACGAGTTACATCATCTAGTTCATTTCCAGCATCAGCAATTGCGCTGGCATCTTTTTCACCTTGGGCAAGTTCAAGAAGTAATGGAATATCTTCAAGTCTGCGACGAATTGTGTTTGATTTATTCAAGGTGGCTTGGACTCGAGAAAGTTTGCTAGTCACAACTTGAGCCTTCTCTGGGTCATCCCAAAGATTTGGTTCGCTAGCTTCTGCTTCCAATGTCTTAAAGTCGGCTTCTAGTTTTGGCAGATTCAAAACTTGTTCGATGGCGGAAAGAGTTACGCGTAAAGCGCTGACCTCTTCCAGATATTCACGGGCTGCCATGGGTTAAGCGTAATGGCACATTTGTCTTGCTCTGTAACACTGGCAGCAAAGACTCTCTGAGGCACTATTCGACTTCAGGCAGTATTCGACACCTCAGAAGTAGCGCCAATAATTGCATCTATGCCAATAAAACCATTATTTATATTAGAGAGAATCGGAAAGTTTACAAGTGCTTGAATTTTGGAACTGATGCTCGCTGTTATTTCATCACCTGAACACCGCCAGCCGGATACAGATATTGGATTACTTCGAAGGCTCCTAAGGGCAACTTCAGCATGAAACTTAATCTCTGCCAACGAGCAATCTATTGGAACTCTCGCATTAGCTGAACCTAGATTCTGTGAATCTGAGTAATAAAGATTTTCATCAAGTGTATGCGAGGCAACCAAAATTGCATCTTCCCCGATTTGAATCAACTCACGCTTTGCCAGATAGGAATCAGAAATATCGATGATTCCAACAGACAATACGAAGACAATTAAGAAGAGGCTTGAGATTAGGACAGATATTGATCCCACTTCACTTTCCATAAAGGCGCTAGTTGGTTTCAACTTGCTTGTTGGTTTCAACATGCTAGTTGGATGGCGAGGCATCAGTTGCTACGCCAGGCATCGACTGTTTGAACTGCGGTGGCACTTGCTTTCGAATTCGAAAAAATCGAGGTCAGATAAACGGTGATAGATACTTTTCCATTAGGCGATAGGCATGGATTTAGTGAACAACTTATTTCAACCCTGGGATCAGGATCGATTTTATTTGCAGCAAAGGAGCTAGTGACAAAGACATCTTTGACTGCGGCAATTCTTGCTCCAGTAAATTCCGCGCTAGGGCTAGTTACATATGCCCGCGCTAGCTGCCTGGCGAAATTCCGCGCCTCATATTGGATTTGGGCACTCTGATTTACGGTGGTCAAATAAATAATCAAAGGAATGAATAGTGGTAAGGCATATATAACAAATTCAATTATTGCACTTCCCTCTTCCCTCCTGATGAATCCGCGTAATTCACTAGTTTTCATCTATAGCAATGCCCTTGACTAGGAATTCATCCCGGAGAACAAGTAATGGAGTTAGTTTCACCACCGAAGCTTTCTTGCTGCCGACGATAATTTCACCGCCGCCAGGTAGCGCATGTTTAATTATTTGAACTCCTGGATATTGGTTGGTCGAGATAATTGAATTGGATCCGAGTAGCGCCTCCCTGCTGACCTCTCCTTGCAGTTCGTTTACTGCAATACCTCGGCCAAGCACCGAGGCTGCAATTTGCAGAACACTTAGAAAAAGTAGAATCGTAGGGATTAAAACTAAAGAGCTTTCTACTGTTCCCGATTGCGATAAGAGAGGTTTAAAGAATTCACTAACTTTCGACCGCTCCACAATTAACGAATACCGTTCATGTTATCTAGTGAGTTCTTTAGAATGCTTGAGAGTCGAGGTTGGGCGACAGTCCAGATCCCGGTAACTAATCCAGTCGTCATTAAAACCACTAAAACCCAACCTGGAACATCCCCTCGCTCTGACTTGGCTGCTGCTGAGAAGGTAATTTTCATACTATTGATTCTGGTCAGTTTGCTAAATTTAAGAACTATAGCGTTGGTCTTTAAATACTTTATGAGTCCAAATCTCAGTTTTCTTGTGCCAAATGCAAAATTAATAAGTATCGAATTTAGATAAATAGATGTCTTCCCGAAAGAGAGATGCCCAGCCGCCACAGGCTTGCTGATTTCATTGTTATTGCTGATTTCATTGTTATTCATTTCGCTCCATTTGGTCGATTAAATCCTTTAGAGGACTCTGTTTTGTTGGGTTGAACTAGTTTTCATTGTTGGGCGAATATCTCTGCCTTTAATCAAATATGATGTGAACAAGTTGTTGTGTGTGGATAAGTTAGAAATCTGTGAACAATTCACATTTATGTTCACACGACACTTTGACCAAGCGAGACATAAGAGGGCCAAAGTGCAAAGAGAACTGAAATTGGAAGAATCAGAAAAATTACCGGAATCATTAATGAGATTTCGGCCTTACCAGCGGCTGTTAAAAGTGATGCATGTTGTGCTGCTCTAACTTCTTCAACCTGCCTATTTAGAACATCAGATAATGAGCTACCTCGCTCAATCGCCAAAATTAGAGTGTCACAGAATCGTCTAATTGTTGGCGAACTAACTTGTGCTCCTAGAACCTCGAGAGATTGGGAGAGGCTTTTCCCACTCTTAAGATCAATCAAGGCGCCAGCAAATTTTCGTGCAATCTCGCCGTTAGCACGCTCCGATACTCGCAGCATTGCAGTGGAGGGGCTCTCCCCAGCAGAAACTAATACTGCAAAAAGTTCAACAATGGAAGGGAACTCGGTTTCCGCAATATCCGCTCGCTTCTTTTCAAGTCGGGCGGCGGAACCCTTCTCCCAATATCGAAAGATAAATAGAGTGCCAAGCAGTAAAAGAATTGTTATAAATGAAGCTCCAATTAAAAAAAGAATTACAATTGCAAAACTGAATGCAATTAAGAGAATTTGATTGCGCAGTTTAGACTTGGACCTGGATACGCGTTCGCTCTCACTTTCAAGTAGCAAAGAAACTTTTTGCTGACTTCGGAAATTTCTTAAGAATTCATCATGAAAACCCTTAAGCGGATCACGATTCTCATTCAGTAGTAGGTAGGTCGCATAAGCAATTATTGGAGACATAAATAGAAGTGAGAGTGAGAAAATGCTCATGAGAAGATCCTTGGAGTTTCACTGAGTTTTCCTACTTTTTCCATCCAGAAATAAGCTGTGATTGTTAATAGCGCTCCGATAATTAGAATGGTGAAGCCCGTAGCACTTGTATATGCGCGCAAGGTATTTGGTTGAGTTGCGAGTAATAACAATAAAATCCAAGGAGCAACAGCTGCGAGAGCTGCAGAATTCTTTACCCAACTGTGTTTTGCCGCAATCTCGGCACGGAGCGCCAAGTCCCTACGAATAAAGTTGGAGAGAGTTCTCAGCGTTAAAGATGTATCTCGGCTTCCAGAAACTCGTGCAAATTCCAGAACTTCACAGACCTGGTCTGCAGTTCCATCATTAAAAGTCTCCTTGAGTTCATTTAGCGCACGGCCAAAATCAATTCCACTGCGCAGTTTTTCGGAGAATAAAATAAATATTGAGCGAGTCCTGATTGGTCCTCGCGTCCCAAGGACCACCAATGTTTCAGCTAGAGATAATCCTGATTGCAATCCTGAAATAATGTGATCCAGAATTTCTGGCCATAGGTTCTGTAAGTGTGCTCTCTCTGCTTCAACTTTTCGCCTGATTATTAGGACTGGAATTGTTGTTGTAATGAGCGCGAAGGGAACTCCAATTATTGGAGAAGATGTAATTAAAGTAGCAACGAGAAACCCACCAAATGAACTCACCGCATAGATGAGAAAATTCCTTGACTTAATCCCTCGGTTAATTTCAACATCTTCGGTCATCCGCTTAATTCTTTCGACTAGTGAAAATATGATTAGGGTTTATCAAACTCTTTTCGTATGCAAGTTTCCCAAGACCGGAATACTTATAAAGCATTTCGGTTTCAACTCGATCAGACTCAATTCTCCCCGTGACATGTGCGACTTCTATTATCCGACGCACACCATCTGGTGCAATCGACAGATGGATCACTAAATCAATTGCAGCGGCAACTACTGGCGCAATAAATTTATGAGAAATGTTCTCTCCTGCGAGCAATGGCAATGTTTGCAATTTGCTGATTGCATCCTTCGCCGAGTTAGCATGAATTGTCGCCATTCCAGGCAGCCCAGAGTTGAGTGCAATTAAAAGATCTAGTGATTCGGCTTCACGAATCTCGCCTACAACTATTTGAGATGGTCGCATTCGCAGAGCTTCTTTAATTAATCTGCGGAGTGGCACTTCTCCTTCACCTTGTAGATTTGCTGGCTTTGTTTGCAGAGCGATGCAATCCGGAAGTCTTGGCCTTAGTTCAAATACCTCTTCAACTGTAATAACTCGACTTTTGAGTGGAACTGCACTAACTAAAGCATTTAGCAATGTTGTTTTGCCGGCCTGAGTTGAACCACTTACTAAAATATTTAGCCCAGCTTCAACGCAGGCAATCAGAAACTCACAAACTTCGACTGACATGACATCTAATTTTGCTAACTCTTCGAGTGACTTGCCGCGGATTAGATGTTTACGGATATTAACGGCCCAATGTTGCGCAGTAATCTCTGGAATTGCTACATGCAATCTACTTCCATCTGGAAGTCTGGCATCTACAAATGGATGTGATAAATCAAGGCGGCGGCCACCCCACATCAATAATCTTTCAACCAGATTTCTAACTTCATCAAAGGTAAGGGTCAAGTTGGTTAATTCACTTACGCCTTTTCTTGCAATAAAGATTCTATTTGGTGAATTTATCCAAACCTCTTCGATTTCTGGGTTCTCCATAAGTTCCTGCAGCGGACCAAAGGTTTCGAATGTTTCAAAGTTTTCTCGAGCTTCATAGGGATTCGTTTGCACTGGGACATCAAAATGCATTGAAAATACTTACCTTTTTCTTATTAACAGAAGTAGGTAAATTCTTTAGATACTAATCCAGGCGTCAATTTGCGATTACTTTCTGCATTTAAGTCATGTCAGAGGGAAAATTTGTTGGGAGTGCTAGCTCGCGAAATAAAGATTTTCCTAGAGCGCTAGCTTGCGGCGCAAAGATTTGTCGGGAGCGTTAGCTCGCGAAGTATTGGCGATCTATCTCAGCAATCCACTCATTCATATCCAGATTGCTATTCCATTCACTGGCAGAGAATTCAACATGCGCTTTAACATTTGAAGCCTTGAATTTCTCAGAGAGAATGTCTTCAAATCTTTTTGCGGTGATAATTGCTTGGCTTAAATCTCCTTGCAAACAGAGCCAAAAACCATTCTCCGCTACACGTGAATAGAAATCGCCACCCCTCATATTTGTCTTTATCTTGTTGCTAACTAGCGCTAAGAGTTTCTCAAATTCAAGATCTTTCTGGCTAGCTTGTTGAGTGGTTAATTTCTGTATCTTTTTTGTATCGTAATCTTTAGGCAGAAGCTTAATTGTCACAATCGCAATCGGTTTAGTTCTACGCCGGGATTGCGAAATTTCCCTGACTAAGTTATCAAAGAAGGTTTTAGGAGCAGGAGCTCCGGTAAGGGAATCTAAAACTCCGTTGTTGGAAAATTCGATGGCCCCATGGGCGAAATTGCTAATCATTTTGTTAAGTTCTTCAAGTTCTTCAAGTTAACCCCTGTTCCCAAGATTTGAACTAATTTGAACTAATTTGAACTAATCGGTGCTGATAGGGCTGCAATCCGAATCAATTTTTTAGTAGGCAGCGACAGAGTAACCACATATGGGGCAAGTAAGTTCACATCTTGCAAAATTAAAATAGGATTTACTCATTGCGTGCGAGTTAATCGCTACCGCATAGGATTCACCCGCTATTGCATAGGATTTACTCGCTATTGCATAGGATTTACTCATTGCGTGCGGGATTTTTAGAATAGATATAGGGAAAGGAACCAGAATGAAGATCACGGATTCGTTCTATGAGAATTCTCGAAGGGCCGCAATCTGGCTGCTACGCATTGAATCTCTGATTCTGGTTGGCATCGTTCTCTACTTGCTTCTGGCATCAGTGTTTTCAACGGCAACTTGGCCATCGGCCCTGATTGGCGAAATCGTCTTTGCGCTGCTTGGTGCAGCCGGTTTGTTTTTCGCATCGATGGGATTCGCTAAACGCAGATCATATGGACGAGCGCCTGCGGTGCTGGCAAATGCTATTGCTGTTGGAGTTTCGTATTACATGATTTCTGGTGGGTTATTAATTGTTGGAATTCCCCTTGCCTTGCTTGGGGCAACAACTTTTGTTGCAGCACTTTATGGCTATCGCGAATAGCAAATAAAAATGATCACCAAGGAATAACTTCTTGGTCTTCCCAGAACAGTCCGGTTAAATCTTTGCCTGCTTCAAACTCTCTTGTCGCCAACCAGATTGCAGTTGCTGCACCTTCCTCTGCCGATCTTGGTGCATCGGGTCCACCCATATCTGTTCTGCTGTGATTCGGACAGATTGCATCGACTAAGAATCCACGGTTTCCTTGCCCGGTTTCGTGAGCAAGATTTCTAACTAAAGCATTAACGCCAGCTTTACTAATTCGATATGGCGCAAGGCCACCGGTATTTCCCGGACCAGACATTCGACCTAAGCAAGCAGTGAAAATAATTACACGACCGTTGCGAGCTTCAGCCATTGTTGGTGCAAGAATATTTATTGCGATGAAATTTGAATCTAGATTTATTGCCATTACCCGGCGCCACTCTTGTGTTGTGGTGCGCAGCGTTTTTGACATTTTCTCACTCATTACGCCGTGCGCTAGCACCAAGATATTTGGCGTTCCATATTTGGTAAGCACTTCTTCAAATTTAGATTTAGTTGAATCAAGATTTTCAAAATCTACTGTTTCGAATTCGCAACCGATCTCTGCAGCACTTTTCGCTGCACGTTCTGGATCTTTGCTAATAATTAGCACCCTATTTCCCGCAGCCTTGAGCGCCTTTGCAACGACATAACCCAAGCCGCGAGATCCGCCAGTGACTACTGCAAGAGGTTGATTTGATTCGGAATTCATAGCGATAACTGTGCCGAAGTTTCTGAGAGATTTCCTCCTGAATGTCGGAGGCCTTAATTCCGGAGACCTTGATTCCGCTAGAAAGGTGGTTGGCGGGACTTCGAAAGGACTTGGCACGGATATAGCACGGACGACAAAGGCGTATCGGAGGGACCTGGATTCAAAATTGCTCTAAATCGGAATGTGATTAATGTAATTCTTGGCTTTTTCAGAGATATCGCCACAGGCGTATGGGCCGGCCCGATACCTCTATTAGACTTAAGCGAGACTTAAATGAAATTTAGGAGCATCAAAAGTGTCGGCAACTGGATCTAATACACCTGCTAATCATTTTGGTGGATCTTTTGGGCCAAATGAGTGGCTCGTCGATGAGATGTATGAAAAGTATTTAGCGGATCCAAATTCAGTAGATACAGCTTGGGTGGCATTTTTTGCTGACTACAAACCAAATGCAAATGGGACTGTTGCGCAAAATAATGGCAAAGTGATTCCAACTTTAGATAACGCCCCAATGGGCGGGACTCCGCCGCTGCCAAAGAAGGTTTTAGATCCAAGCGCGCTACAAATACCAGTGGCTGCAACACAGGTTTCAGCAACACCAGTTGCGCAAGCAACACCAGTTGCGCAAGCAACACCAGTTGCGCAAGCAACACCAGTTGCGCAAGCAACAC
>JBILDT010000109.1:0-3988 GCA_044352485.1 Candidatus Nanopelagicaceae bacterium | reverse complement strand
ATATCGAATGCCAAGGATTTGGTCATAAATCTTCCAGAAGTTTGCAGCTGGCTCCCACCATGGTTCATTTAAAAGATGGCCTCTTTCGATTAACTCTTTATAGGTGAAATTTCTTTCACTTGCCCGAAGAATCAAATCTCGAAGTTCGCGAGCAAAACCCTTGGTTGATAGCGCTGGCTCTAAAACCTTTGGCCACTTAACTTGTGGCGAATGTTCAGGATTGGCTAAGAGTTCGCGAATAAAGGAATCTTGTTCGGCACCCGAAATCAGAACATACTTTGGATCATCCGCTTCTACCTGAGTATTGATAATAGAGAATGCGAGTGAGTGGAAGGTTCGAACAATTGGTTCGAAAGCATTGGCACCGGATTGAATAACTATTTTGTCACGAAGCTCTGAAGCCCGTTCGCGACCATAAGTTAAAACTAAAATCGAATTTGGATCAATGCCAGATTTGATCTGCGAAACGACTGTCTCAATTAAAGTTGAAGTTTTTCCAGTGCCTGGTCCACCGAAAACAATTAACCTCGGCGATTTAGAACCAATGACCAATTTCTGTTCAGGTGTAGCTGCGAAATTGGTAGGCGCGACGACAGGGCGAATTAGCTCTATCTTGCTTGTGCTTCGCTCATTCCGGGCCATGGGCCTATCTAACCCAAGGGCGCTGACAATTCCGAGCTATTCGGCGTTTAGGTTAACCTTTTTAGCTCGGCCCACGTTACGTGCTCGCTCATTTTGATCAAGAATTGTCTTGCGGACACGGACATGTTTTGGAGTTACCTCAACACATTCATCTTCGCGACAGAACTCGAGAGCTTGCTCAAGGTTAAGCAATCTTGGCGGAATAATTCGGTTTGCATCATCAGCACCAGATGAACGCATATTTGTCAGCTTCTTTTCGCGAACAATATTTACATCCATATCTTCGGTTCGAGAATTCTCGCCAACAATCATTCCTTCATAAACTTCAGTTCCAACTTCAAGGAAGATCACGCCGCGCTCTTGCACGCCATCGACTGCATAAGCAGTAACTATGCCGCGACGGTCAGCAACAAGTGAACCGCTAAGACGTGTGCGAATCTCACCATTCCAGTTTTCATAACCGTCAAATACATGGTGCAACAAACCGGTTCCGCGAGTTTCAGTTAAGAATTCAGTACGGAATCCAATAAGACCTCGTGATGGAACTTTGTAATCCATGCGAATCCAACCGGTTCCGTGGTTAACCATTTGCTCCATACGGCCTTTGCGAAGCGCCATAAGTTGGGTTACAACTCCAAGATAATCATCTGGAATATCAATGCTCAAACGTTCCATTGGCTCTTGTAGTTTTCCATCAACAGTTTTCACAACCACTTGTGGCTTACCAACGGTTAATTCGAAACCTTCACGACGCATGATTTCAACAAGCACTGCAAGTTGTAATTCACCGCGGCCTTGAACTTCCCAAGTATCTGGACGTTCAGTATTCAAAACGCGAAGAGAGACGTTACCGATTAGTTCGGCATCGAGACGGTTCTTAACCTGGCGGGCAGTTAGAAGCTTTCCTTCTTGTCCGGCGATTGGCGAAGTATTGATACCAATTGTCATCGAAATTGATGGCTCATCAACGATGATTAGCGGTAGCGCATGTGGTCTTTCAAGATCTGCAAGGGTTTCGCCCAAGGTAATTGTTTCAATTCCTGCGATAGCAACGATGTCGCCAGGACCAGCTTCAAGTGCCGGAACTCGCTCTAAGCCATCTGTAATAAGCAGTTCTGAAATCTTTACGCGTTCGCTAGTTCCATCCGTCTTCATCCACATTACATTCTCGCCTTTTTTAATGACACCTTCGCGAATTCGGCAGAGTGCAAGACGGCCAAGATATGGAGATGAGTCCAAGTTTGTAACATGTGCTTGTAGCGGTGCACCTTCGTGATAAACCGGAGCCGGGATCGTATTGAAGATAACTTCAAAGAGTGCATCCAAGTTTTCACGATCTGGCATCACACCATTTTCTGGGCGATTCATTGATGCGCGACCAGCTTTCGCTGAAGCATAAACAACCGGGAATTCAATTTGATCATCATTCGCATCAAGATCCATGAACAAGCCATAAGCCTCGTCAACAACTTCTGGAATACGTGAATCGGGACGGTCTACTTTATTAATTACCAAAATTACTGGAAGGTTTTTCTCAAGTGCTTTACGGAGCACGAAACGGGTTTGTGGAAGTGGGCCTTCAGATGCATCGACGAGAAGAATTACACCGTCAACCATTTCAAGTCCACGTTCTACTTCACCACCGAAGTCTGCGTGACCTGGAGTGTCAATAATGTTTACAGTCTGGATACCGCGGCGAATTGAAGTGTTCTTCGCGAGAATTGTGATTCCCTTTTCGCGTTCAAGATCCATCGAGTCCATAACCCGGTCGCGGTTCTCGCCCTCTTTCTGGTGCTCGGAGAACGCACCGGATTGAGTCAACATCGCATCGACCAATGTGGTCTTGCCATGGTCTACGTGAGCAATGATTGCAACGTTACGAAGTTCATCGCGCTTCTTGAGTTCGCCAGTTATATATGGGCTTTTCTCGTATCTTATTTTTGTCATTAGTTATTAAACCTAAATTCCACTACATCGCCATCGGACATTACATATTCCTTGCCTTCCATCCGGACCTTACCGCGGGCTTTGGCTTCCGCCATTGAACCTGCATCTACTAAATCGTTAAATGCAACGATTTCGGCCTTAATGAAACCTTTTTGGAAATCGGTGTGAATTACACCGGCTGCGACTGGCGCAGTATCTCCCTTATGAATAGTCCAAGCACGTGTTTCTTTTGGACCCGCAGTTAAATAAGTTTGTAAACCTAAAGTATTAAAACCAATGCGCGCCAACGTTGAAAGTCCTGGCTCTTCTAGACCAATTGCAGATAACAGCTCCATTGCATCAGCATCATCGAGTTCAGCAAGTTCAGCTTCAGTCTTTGCATCTAAGAAAATTGCTTCGGATGGCGCAACAAGAGCGGATAATTTCTTGCGAAGTTCGGCATCGCCAAGTTCAGCAGCATCAACATTGAAAACATATAAGAATGGCTTAGCGGTCATCAGGTGCAGATCTGCGATTAAAGTTAAATCAACCTTCGATCCGTAAAGTAATTTGCCAGCATTCAAAACTTCTTGGGCTTGCTTTACCGCTTCAAGAATGGGCGCAACTTCTTTCTTAATGCGCACCTCTTTCTCAAGACGTGGCAGCGCCTTTTCAATTGTCTGTAAATCTGCAAGTCCAAGTTCAGTGTTAATAACTTCGATATCTGATGCTGGATCAACGAATGCCGCGGCACGTTCACCTTCGCGCATTACATTCTCATCATTGAAAACTCGGATTACCTGACAGATTGCATCGGTCTCGCGGATATTTGCTAAGAATTTATTTCCAAGTCCAGCACCTTCAGATGCACCTTTAACAATTCCGGCGATATCCACGAATGAAACAACGGCTGGCAAAATCTTTTCAGAGGAGAAGATTTCAGCAAGCTTTGGAAGTCTGGCATCTGGGACGCCGACCATTCCAACATTGGGTTCAATTGTGGCGAAGGGGTAATTTGCAGCCAGGACGTTGTTCTTGGTCAGAGCGTTAAAAAGGGTCGATTTGCCCACATTTGGCAGTCCGACGATTCCAATAGAGAGGCTCACAAGGAGTAGAGCCTACGCGGGTTTGTCAGTGCTTCCTGCCACGATACGGGCATGGATGTAATTTTGGGCGTAATAATCGGGCTGGCTCTTGGAATTCTTATTGGATTTCTCGTAAAAAGTGGCAGATCTAATTCTGATTCTGTCGATAATCCACTTATCAAAGATCTCAAAGAGCAGTTAGAGCGCGAGAAGAATTCGACAGCGGCCGCAACAAAATTGACTGATGAATTAGAAACAATGAAGAAGACGGTTGAGAAATTAACTGAAGCAGCAGGGGCGGCAGATTTACGTCGAGTCCGTGCAGAAACTGAAAT
>JBILDT010000108.1:0-4008 GCA_044352485.1 Candidatus Nanopelagicaceae bacterium | reverse complement strand
TGCTTCTCAAGCCACGCAGCAAGGGTCTTTGCATTTGAAACATGGCGTTCCATACGTAGTGAAAGTGTTTCAAGTCCTTGCGCCAATAACCAGGCGTTAAATGGGCTGACAGCAGCGCCCATGTCGCGAAGTAGGGTCAAGCGAATCTTGAAGATGTAAGAAAGGTTTGCGCCAAATGGCGAACCAACGCCAAGGGCTTGGGCATAAACCAAACCATGGTAGCTAGGGTCTGGTTCGTTAAATCCTGGGAAGCGATCTTTGTGTTGGGCATAATCAAACTTGCCGGAATCAACAATCGCTCCGACAACTGAGTTTCCGTGACCAGCCAGGAATTTGGTTGCTGAGTGAACTACAACATCTGCGCCAAAATCAATCGGACGAATTAAATATGGTGTTGCCACGGTGTTATCCACGATTAGTGGGACACCATTTTTGTGAGCAATGTTTGCAACAGTTTCGATATCAAGGACATCGTTCTTTGGATTCGCAATTGTCTCACCGAAGAAGGCCTTGGTATTTGGCTTTACTGCGGCTTGCCATGAAGCAGGGTCGTCAGGATTTTCGACGAAGGTTACTTCGATACCGAACTTTGGAAGTGTGTAGTGGAACAAGTTATAAGTTCCGCCGTAAAGACTTGGTGAGGAGACAATGTGATCGCCAGCCTCAGCAACGTTTAATACTGCATAAGTTGTTGCGGCCGAGCCTGATGCAACGAGAAGGGCAGCGACGCCACCTTCGAGTGAAGCAATACGTTGTTCAACTGCATCCTGAGTTGGATTCATGATGCGGGTATAAATATTTCCAAGTTCAGCTAGACCAAAGAGATCTGCTGCATGCTTGGTATCGCGGAATTGATATGCAGTTGTCTGATAAATCGGAAGTGCGCGCGCACCAGTTGTTGGATCAGGAACTTGCCCAGAGTGAATTTGGCGAGTCTCGAATGAAGCTTTATCTAATGAAAATGACATTACAGACCTCCCAGAGATTAAGGGGGTAGCGTTTTTTACTCGTTACCCACGCTTGCCAATTGCAATTTGCAACTGACCTGGTCTTCACCCGGAGCACCCCACCGTGGTGGAGGGTTGCCGTCCAGTAAGCCGGGGCTAAAACCTGGAACTCATGACCTGGGAAAAGTGTAAATAACTAAATGCGAGTTGTCTAATTGCTAATTAATTGCAGCTACTGAAAGAGTTAATTGTGCTCGCGCCAGGCCGAAGTAATCGGCAATCTGCGATCCTTCCCGAAGGCCCGCTTAGAAATCTTGGTTCCGGGTGGGTATTGGCGACGTTTATATTCGGCAGCATCGACCATGCGAATAATTTTGGTGGCCAGTTCTAAGTCAAAGCCGGCAGCCAAGACACCTGCGAGTCCTAGATCTTCATCAATGTAAATATTTAGAATTTGATCCAGCTTTAAATAATCCGGCAACGAATCAGTGTCTTTCTGACCCGGGCGAAGTTCAGCGCTAGGTTCTTTAGATATTGAGTTCACTGGAATCGGAGGCATGTAACCGTTCTTTTTGGCCTGATCATTTCGCCACTTCGCAAGCGCCCAAACTTCGGATTTAAATAAATCTTTAATTGGGGCATATCCCCCAACCGCGTCGCCATACAAAGTTGAATACCCAACGGCTAGCTCTGATTTATTTCCAGTAGCCAGAACCAGATGACCTTCTTGATTTGAAAGTCCCATCAAGGTGGTTCCCCGAACTCGGGCCTGAACATTCTCTTCGGCCAATCCGGTTAGCCCAAGTTGAGATAAGAAGGTTGAAACCATTGGTTCGATTTCGATAACTCGATAATTGAGTCCGATGTTCTTTGCTAATTCGGCCGCATCAGAAAGTGAGTGGTCTGATGAATATCTACTTGGCAGACCAACGCCAAATACTCGGTCGGGTCCAATTGCATCCGCGGCAATTGCTGCAACGATTGCTGAATCAATTCCGCCAGAAAGCCCAAGAATTACGCTCTTAAAATTATTCTTTTCAACATAGTCCCGAAGTCCAATTACAAGTGCCTGCCAGGTCTGAGAAAGGGCGCTCATTGGATGCGCAATTCCGTGAGTGATTTTCTCGTAAGGCGGCAATGGGTCTTGTGAAATTATGACATCAGGTGTTGAGGTTCCAAGTCGCAGATCTAGGTCCACAACCATTAAGCCATCAAAAAATTGTGGGGCCCGGGCGACGACATCGCCATTGGCAGTTGCGACGATGCTGTCACCGTCAAAAACTAAATCATCTTGGGCACCAGTCATATTTACATAGGCCAGTGGAGCGCCGATATCTTTTGCCCGCTTTCTGACCAAGAGCTGGCGAACATCTTCTTTGGCTCGTTCAAATGGGCTGCCATTTGGCACAAGAACTAATCCAGGTGTTCGGGCCTTTAATTCGGCAATTGGTCCGCCATCAACCCAGATGTCTTCGCAGATTGCGATACCAATATCGACGCCATGAAAGCGAACTACTAAAGATCGGTCACCCGCAACGAAGTTACGGAATTCATCGAAGACGCCATAGTTTGGAAGATGGTGTTTTATATAAGTGGCAACAACTTCACCACGATAAACCAGGGCTACTGCATTCTGTGGCTTCTGTTCAGCGCTTCCATCCAGATATCCAATGATGGCGAGAATTTCACCAAAGCCCTGATTTTCTAACCGGTCGGCAACTTCCAAAACCGCCGCCTTGCTTGCAGCTCTAAAGGTTTGGCGAAGCGCTAAATCTTCGACCGGATATCCAGTAATAACCATTTCCGGAAAGAGCAGAACATGGGCGCCAGCCGCACTTGCCTTGGCTGCGTATTCCAAAATCAAATCGCTATTGCCGGTTAAATCGCCGAGGGTAGGGTTTATTTGGGCAAGAGAAATTCTAAGTTGGCCAATTGCTAGAGCGCCGTAATCTCCCATGTGACTAGCCTACCTGCACACCTATTGGTTACACTTTCTCTTAATTCAAATTGCGACCAGGGACCGAAAGCCGGCTTTGAGTTCGCTACTTTGAAACCAGGAGTCTTACATGTCTCTCAATAATCGGATTTCGATTTCAGATCTTGCTGCCATGAAAAAGCGTGGCGAAAAGTGGGCGATGCTCACCTCTTACGAACAGATGACGGCCGAGATATTTGATGAAGCCCAGATCCCAGTTCTCTTAGTGGGCGATTCGGCTGGCAATAATTTTCTCGGGGCCGAAAATACAATTCCAGTAACCGTAGATGAGCTAATTCCACTCACAAGAGCTGTCGTTAATTCGACCTCTCGGGCAATGGTTGTAGCGGATTTTCCATTTGGCTCTTATGAATCTGGCCCCGATGCTGCATTGGCTACTGGCATTAGATTTTTCAAAGAGGCTAAAGCCCATGCCGTGAAATTAGAAGGTGGCAAGCGAGTTGTCCCGCAGATTAAAAAACTTATTGAATCCGGAATTCCAGTGATGGGTCATCTAGGCCTTACCCCGCAATCAGTTCATGCCCTTGGTGGCTTTAAGGTTCAGGGTCGCGGCGATGATGCCGCCCGAATTATTGAAGATGCAAAAGCCCTAGAAGCAGCGGGAGTTTTTGCACTTGTTCTCGAACTGGTCCCCGAAGAATTGGCCGAACAAATTACTAAGGAGCTTTCGATTCCAGTTATCGGAATCGGTGCCGGTGCCAAGTGCGATGCCCAAGTATTGGTCTGGACTGACTTGATGGGAATAACCAAGAACGCACCGAAGTTGGCTAAGGCCTACCGAAATCTGCGAATTGAGATGCTAAATGCGGCAAAAGAGTATGCAAATGATGTTTCTTCGGGCCAATTTCCGGGTCCAGAACAAACTTTTCACTAATTTTGCGGAAAATATTTGTCGAAATACATAAAAAAATAAAAAAATATTGTTGCGACACGCAGGTAAAAAATCACTCAAAATAGTGGAAAGTTTTTGTATTTAATGACACGCTTATCCATGAACAGGTTCGGTGACGGATCGAACTATTCTGATTAGGAGATGTAAATGGCCGCAGCTAAGAAATCTGCACC
>JBILDT010000107.1:0-4017 GCA_044352485.1 Candidatus Nanopelagicaceae bacterium | reverse complement strand
ATATTCAACGGCGACCGAGACTAATTCTTGTAAGTTTTCAACCCGACTTTCATCCTGCAAGTCATCACTCTTCTCTAGCTCATTTAATAAACCTGATTGCTCTAGAACTGCCTGTGCGATTATCGATGGTCGGCTCTTTGCTTCGACAAGGACGGTTAGTGAGGTGATGAGATGAACAAAATCATTAATCGCTGAAATTGATCTGGTGGGAATACTCGGAACTTCTGAAGCCCGATTTAGCGCGCTCCAGAATGAGATACCCGAATCCTTAGAGAATAAATCAACAGTATCTAATGCGCGATCGCCGATTCCCCGCTTTGGAGTGTTGATAATTCTTCGCAGTGAAATTTCATCTTCGCTATTAACCAAGACTCTTAAATATGCGAGAAAATCCTTTACCTCTTTACGTTCGTAAAATCGCACACCACCGACAACTTTGTATGGAATTGCTGAACGTAAGAAAGCTTCTTCAAAAACTCGAGATTGCGCATTGGTTCGGTAAAAGATTGCCGCCTCACCTGGCTGTGAAATTTTCTCACTGCGCAGTCGACTGATTTCAGTAACCACATGGTTAGCTTCATCATGTTCGCTCTCTGCCACATAACCAGTTATCTTTGAGCCGGATCCAGACTCTGACCATAAGTTCTTGGCTTTACGACCCTCATTATTTGAAATAACTGCATTTGCGGCCGAAAGGATGTTCTGAGTAGATCGATAATTCTGTTCAAGAAGAATTGTTTTTGCACTTGGGTAATCTGCTTCAAATTGCAGAATATTTCTAATATTCGCCCCGCGAAATGCATAGATAGATTGATCTGCATCTCCTACTACGCATAACTCAGCTAATGGAATTCCTTCGCCTTCAGTTCCTACCAACTCTTTAATCAACATATATTGCGCGTGATTTGTATCCTGGTATTCGTCAACAAGCACATGTCTAAAACGCGATCGGTATCGCTGGCGACTCTCTGGGTTGCGTTGCAATATTTCTACAGTCCTGCCAATCAAATCATCAAAATCCATAGCGTTAGCGCTGACTAAACGCCTTTGATAATGCGCAAATACTTCGGCAACCACTTCATTGAATTGATTATCTGCTGATTGCACAAAATCTGCTGGCCCCTGTAATTCATTCTTTGCCTGTGAGATTAGCCCGGCAACCGCTCTTGGTGCATAGCGCTTGATATCTAAATTCATATCTTTCATTACGAGGGTAATCAGCCGCAAACTGTCAGATGAGTCATAGATCGTAAAAGAATTTGAATAGCCAAGCTTCGCCGCTTCTTGGCGCAGAATTCGAACGCAGGCTGAATGGAATGTTGAAACCCACATCGATCTTGCGCGATCACCAACAAGTTCGGCGACTCGCTCTTTCATTTCTGCTGCTGCTTTATTTGTGAAGGTAATTGCTAAAACTTCATATGGATTAACGCCACGTTCGCCAAGTAGATAAGCAATGCGCCTTGTTAAAACTCGAGTTTTGCCAGAGCCCGCGCCGGCAACAACAAGCAATGGCGAACCTTGGTGAATTACAGCGGCCTGCTGCTGTGGGTTCAAGCCATTAACTAGCGAATCTGACGACATAGAGCTGAGTCTAACGACTCATATAAAGAGCGTACATAAGGTGTGGACTTCTCATAAGATTACCCAATGCCTCTCTTGGATGATTCCGAAATTGAACGTGTCCTGGTCGTAACTGCGCATCCAGATGACCTCGATTTTGGAGCTGCTGGAACTATTGCACAGTGGACAGCAAAAGGAATTGAAGTCTCATATTGCATCTGCACTAATGGAGATCAGGGTGGCGAAGACCCTAGCGTTCCACGCGAAGATATGCCCAAGATTCGTCAGAAAGAACAGCGTGATGCTGGAAAGATTTTAGGCGTTACAAATATTGAATTCTTAAATCATCGAGATGGTTGGCTAGAACCAACAATTGAGTTGCGCAAACAGATTGTGCGCGAAATTCGAAAGAGTAAACCGCAGCGAATGTTAGTTCAAAGCCCAGAACGGAATTGGGATCGGTTATTTGCTAGCCACCCAGATCACATGGCAGCAGGAGAAGCTGCAATTCAAGCGGTGTATCCAGATGCAAGAAATCCATTTGCTTTTGAAGATTTGCTTAAGGATGAAGGACTAGAGCCCTGGCGAGTTCGCGAACTCTGGGTTATGTCTCACCACACGCCTGATCACTTTGTTGATGTAACCGAGACTTTCGATAAGAAAATTGCTGCGCTTCATGCGCATGTAAGCCAGACAGCCCACAATCCAAATATGGAATCCATGCTACGAGAGTGGGGCGAAAAAAATGCAAAGTTGCATGGCTTGCCTGATGGACGGTTAGCCGAAATATTTAAAATAGTTTCAAGCGACTAGTTAACGAGAGATCGCTCTCTCAATAGCGATTGCCTGAATAGGGCGCCCATCTCCAGGTCCCCTAGAGTTATCAGAACCGGCAGCAGCAATTGCTTTAACAATATCTAAACCTTTAACAATTCTTCCCCAGAGCGTGTAGTTCGGACCAAGTCTGGAATTATCTTGGTAAACAATAAAAAATTGGCTGCCATTAGTTCCTGGTCCAGAGTTTGCCATTGCGACAGTTCCTGCAGGATAAATGTTTCCAACTCCGGTTGGAAGATTCTCATCTGGAGCTGTGTACGCAGGACCACCTGATCCGGTTCCTGATGGATCACCACATTGCAGAACATAAATTCCCTGAGTCGTTAGGCGATGGCAAGGTGAATTATCAAAGAACCCTTTATTGGCTAGATAGCTCATTGAAATTACGGTTAGTGGCGCATTTATACCGTCTGCTTCGATCTGGATCTCGCCACAATTTGTTGTCAAAGTAATTGTTCTATTTACAAATGGTTTCTTAACTTCTGGGACCGGAAGTTTCATTGGCTTGTGACCAACAGCTTTGGTTGGCTTGCAGATTGATTGCACTTTATTTATCTGGCTGGCTTTCTTTCCATTCTTTGCCTTCTTTTCAGCGCTTGCTGGAGATGCAGCAAATAGCGAAACGAAGAGAGCTGCAACTATTGCAACTGCAAATGAACGCTTCACTTGTGCTCTACCCCCAATTATTCCCACTCAATCGTTCCGGGTGGTTTTGATGTTACATCTAAAACCACTCTATTAACTTCTCTAACTTCATTTGTAATTCGTGTTGAAATCTTCTCCAATACTTCGTATGGAATCCGACTCCAATCTGCAGTCATTGCATCTTCTGATGAAACTGGTCGAAGCACAATTGGGTGGCCGTAAGTTCGACCATCGCCCTGCACTCCTACGCTTCTTACATCAGCTAATAGAACAACTGGACACTGCCAAATTATCCGGTCTAAATTTGCAATGCGCAATTCATTTCGGGCGATTGCATCAGCTTTTCGCAAAATTCTAAGTCTATTCTCAGTCACTTCGCCAACTATTCGGATTGCCAGACCAGGTCCTGGAAACGGTTGACGCCAAATAATTTCTTCCGGCAGTCCCATTGATAAGCCGGCATAACGAACTTCATCTTTGAATAAAGTGCGAAGTGGTTCAATTAATTTAAACTGTAAATCATCTGGAAGCCCACCAACATTGTGGTGAGATTTAATGTTTGCTGCGCCATCACCACCACCGGATTCAACAACATCAGGATACAAAGTTCCTTGAACTAAAAAATCAATTGGTTCAGTTTCCGAAATCTCACGTGCGGCTGCCTCGAATACTCGAATAAATTCAGTGCCGATTATCTTTCGCTTCGTCTCTGGATCAGTAACCCCAGCAAGAGCATTTAGGAATCGCTCTTTAGCGTCAACAATTTTCAGAGTTACACCGGTCGAAGCAACAAAATCTCGTTCTACTTGTTTGGCTTCACCTTTTCGTAGCAAGCCATGATCAACGAAAACGCAGGTTAATTGATTTCCAACCGCTTTTTGAATAATTGCCGCAGCTACCGCTGAATCAACTCCTCCGGATAAACCACAAATTGCTTTCTTGTCTCCAATGACGGCTTTAGCTTTTGCAATC
>JBILDT010000106.1:0-4057 GCA_044352485.1 Candidatus Nanopelagicaceae bacterium | reverse complement strand
AGTTGCGGTTCCGATTACACCCTTCTCGGTCTCAATTTCGACAACCGTGCAGAAACCCGGCCCAAACCAGCCACCTTCTTTAGTATGGAAATCCTCGAATACTGAAGCATTTGTAATTAGATTTCGACGGAGCGTTGACGGAGCCTGCGAATAGCCAATTACTCTTGATCTAACTCTCACGATTTTACTCATTTGATTTCCCCGATCTTTTCATTGGTTTTCACTTTGACGATGCTATTTGTTGATGCAGATTCATATGCGGCTTCCAAGAATTCAACTGCCCACGCGGCCTGCAATCCCGGTGCCAAGTTAATCTCAGCTTTTCCGGTGATCAGATCAACTAGATGACGTGCGGTTTCGAGAGCTGGATATGTATCACCAATATCTTTTCCAGTAATTTCATATTGTTTGCCCTTGTCATTTCGGACAAGTAGCTGGCCATCTCGCATGTCATGGAGAATGTAACCTTTAGTTCCGTAATACCTAAATTCTTGCTGGTGCTTATCGCCATCGCGAAGATTCCCAGTTGAGCCCAGATTCCCAATTGTGTTTGCTTCACAAGTAAATGCCATTGCATCAACCAGGTCGACATTTAAATCCCGATTCTCCATAAATGCCGCAACTTGCGTAGCCCTTTGATTGATTGCATGCAGGATCATTCCGATCGCATGTGAGACCTGAGTTTGACCTTGTCCGCCACCCGCAAGTTTTGGATCAGAAAATGTCTGCGGATCTGGACCAGTAATTGCCCACTTAAAAATACCTTTATATTGTTCCGGCACGCCTCGGTAATACGCTTCGGCCATGCTCGCAAAGAGTCCATTGACTAGAAGTATTTCACCAATCTCTTGATTATCTAAGGCCTGCTTAAGCGCCTTTGCTGCGTTTGTGTGCTGGAAGGTATAACCAACTGTTAAATGAAGAGATTTGGATTTTGCTAAATTTACTAATTCATAGGCATCGGAGGCAATTGTTGTAAATGGTTTTTCAACCATTACATGAACTCCATTTTCTAACAACTCTTTTGCTACTGGGTAATGCAACGCAGAAGGTGTTGCAATAATCGCACCATCTAGTTTTATCTCAGCCAGAGCCTCAGAAACGCTGGCATAGCCAGATGGAATTTCAAACATATCCTCGGCTTTTTTCCGCTTTTCGGCGTTGGGATCAATTAACGCAACTAGCTCACAATCCGAATACTTTTTTAATGAAGGTATATGAAACTCTGTTGACCACCAACCAGTGCCTACTACGGCGATTCTAGGTTTTGTGCTCATCAAACTCTCACACCTTCTAATTCTTTTAGTCCAATTTCTGCAAGAAGAAGATTTAGGTAATCAATCCGCTCAGAACTTATTGGTACGTGCGGCTCGCGACAGTATGAGGTTGAGAATATCTGCAGATGTTTGAGTAAGAGTTTTTGGATTTCAATAAATGTGTCGAGACTCGTTAGCTGAAATGTTAAAAGTGGCAGAACAAGCTGATAAAGCGTCCTAGCCTTTTCTACATTCCCTGATTTGAATAAGTCATTGATCTCAACAAATATTCCGGGCAAACTGCAACCGGGCATAAAGCCATCTATCCCTGCAGTTAAATCCTCCATCAAATGAATTGCACCATATCCAGCGATAATTTTGAAGCCCTCGGACTTAAGTAACTTGGCTTTATCTCCAATGGGAGGAGATTCGAGTTTTATGTAACAAACATTTGGCTGCTCTTTAATTATTCTAGATAAGAGCGAGACTGGAAGCGGCACGCCGGTCCAGGCCGGTGCATCTTGGATAATTATTGGAATCTTGACCGCTGAACCAACTGCTTTAAAGTACGAGAGAACATTGGCCTCATCAGGTTTTATAAATGTTGGTGGATAGAGCATCAGTGCGCTGGCCCCAAGTTTTTCAGCTTCAATACTTCTTGCAACTGCGGCCAACGTCCCGCTGTGTTCAGTGCCAACAATTACTGGAACTCTCGAATTCACAGATGAAATGACTTTCTCCAGGATTTGAATACGCTCGCTGTCATTTAGTTTATAGAGTTCGCTAGCTAATCCAAATATAACAACTCCATTTGCCTTGTTGCTGATGCAGTGTTCAACAAGTTTTGGAATTGAATCCAGATCTAGACTTCCATCTTTGTTAAATGGGACTGCTAAAACTGGAAGCACACCTGAAATTTTATTCATCTTGACTAATCACAACCCGGTTGTAATCAAAGTTGCCGTCGTGCAATTTCTCAAACATCTCCGGCGCTTTGCTCATGGGCGTAACATCGGAGATAAAAGGCTCAACCAACTTATGATTAGAGCCCAACCAGTTAGCGGTATCTGCAAACTCTTCATTTGTGTAGCAATAGCTTCCAAGAATTGACCTCTCATCAGCGCTTACCTCATAGCTTGGAATCGCTAGATCTGGGGTATCCATTCCGACCAGGACAATTCTTGCTGTCACATCGGAGTGCTTAAACGCATCACCAAAACTATGGGCACTACCTACAGCATCGAATACAACCGATGGCTTAGCGCTAGTTTCGTAGATACTTTGTAGCTCTTTCGGCGAGACACTTTTGAAACCAAATTTAGAAATAAACTTTCGCTTCGATTCGGAAGGCTCGCTGAATAAAACATTGCTTACTCCGATTCGGGCGCAAGCAAGTCCAATAGCCTGACCAATCGGACCACCCCCGATAATTAAGACTCTCTCATTTGGTCTGACATCTGCCCGAATTACAGCGTGGTAGCCAACTGCCAAAGGTTCGACCGCGGTTGCAAGAATTGGTGAAACCTCTTCACTGATTAAAGCTAAATTTCTTACCGGCACGATTACATACTGAGCAAAAGCACCGTCAACTCCCTTTGTCACTCCCAGAACTTTGCGCGATCGACAGACATATTCTTTTCCAGCCAAACAGAGTTCACATTGTTGGCAGGAAATCACTGGGTTAATGACTACTCTTTTACCGATTAATTCCGCACTTGATTGCGCAGAAACTTTTTCAACGACGCCACAGGTTTCATGCCCCATGACTTGATCCGGAAATCTGCGCCCTGTGGAGCCATTCGATCCGTGAATGTCCGAGCCACAGATAGCAGTAGCAAGGATTCTTACAATTGCATTATCACCCGCTAGTTCTGCAAGAGTACGTTCTCTGACTTCAAATTGATTGAAGTTTGTAAGAACTAAGCTTTGGTGGCTCATATAATCTATTTCGCCGCATCCTGATAGAAGTTGATTACATTCATTACAGCCTCTTTACGTAGTTCAGGCAAGGCTTGAATTGAACACCAAGACGAGTGCGGGGTAAGAAGTGCATTTGGTGAAGTGCGAAGAATGTCATCCATAGGAAGTGGCTCGACCTCGTATACATCTAAACCAGCGCCGGACAGGACGCCGCTTTTCAACGCCCTGTCGACTGCTGAGGGATCAATTAGTCCACCGCGACTTGTATTTATCAAAATAGGTTTCTTAGATGTAGAAGCTAAGAATTCATCATTTATCAAATACTTATTCTCTGAAGTTAGTGGACAGTGCAGAGAGATTAGATCTGATTCCGCTGCGATTCTCGCAAGATCAAGACTCTCAAACCCATGACCTTTTGCATAAGGATCAAAGGCAATTACTTTCGCACCGAATCCAGAGAAATATTTTCCGACTAGTGAACCAATACGGCCAGTTCCAATTAAACCTATTGTGGATTCTGAAATTTTCTTAATTGAATTTGCATGGGACGCTGCCGCCCATTTTCCAGAACGCATCTCAGCATCAAGTTGAGGCAGTTTGCGCCATAGTGCCAGCCCCAGAGAAACCGCGTGTGTGGCGACTTCCTCGGTGCAATAGTGGGGGACGTTCTTGACTGGAATGCCAGCCTTAGCGGCAGCTTCCAGGTCAATCATGTCCATCCCAATACCGATTCGGGAAATTATCTTGACATTGGCCATGAGTGAAATAGCCTTGGCTTTAACCGGGGCCCATTGAACAATAACTGCATCGGGATTAAAATCAGATAACGATTTGATAACGTCATCTTCACTTTTGCACTTTGCAATTAAAACTTCTGCGTT
>JBILDT010000001.1:0-41527 GCA_044352485.1 Candidatus Nanopelagicaceae bacterium | reverse complement strand
AGAAGGCAAGTTTGGTTGGATTCGGCGCAGTAAATGCACTCGGACTTCACTTCATTGGCGTCTTGTCACGAGTCGTTCCGGGACCGATTGTTGGCCTTGTTCATAAACGAGTTCGCGCTCTTTCCAAAGATTTAATCCTGGCCTCTGAAAATGAGAAGCTTGCAAAGCACTTAGCAAAGCGCACAAGTAAAGGTATATCTCTTAACATCAATGTTTTAGGCGAAGCAGTTCTTGGCGATCATGAAGCAGAGCAACGCTTTCAATCAATTCTCGAAATGATGCGTCGTCCAGAAGTTAATTACATTTCAGTCAAACTATCTTCGATTGTCGCGCAACTCATCATCATTGATTTTGATGGTTCTATTGATCGCGTCTCGGAAAAGATGCGAATTCTTTATCGCAATGCGCAACAAGAAGGTGTCTTTATAAACTTGGATATGGAGGAGTATCGAGATCTTCCAATGACGGTTGCAGCATTTATGCGCGTCTTAGACGAAGATGAGTTTTCCGCAATCAAGGCAGGAATCGTTCTACAGGCCTATCTTCCAGAATCACACCACTTCTTTGGCGAACTAGTAACTTGGGCAAAAGCTCGCTATGCAAAGTCAGGCGGAACCATAAAGGTGCGTTTAGTAAAGGGAGCAAATCTTGCAATGGAACATGCCGATGCGGAACTTCATGGCTGGAGCCCAGCTCCGTATCGCACAAAATCAGATGTTGATGCTTCATACCTTCGACTAGTAGATGCTGCGCTACGACCAGATAATTCAAAAGCAGTTCGAATTGGAATTGCATCACACAATCTCTTCCATATGACATGGGCTATCGAGGTTGCTAAATCACGGAACGTTCTAGAACAGATTGATATTGAAATGCTTGAAGGAATGGCTAATGCAGAAGCGCTTGCAGTTACTCGTTCAGGTCAACCAGTTCTGCTCTATGCACCAGTAACACGTAAAGATGATTTTGCTGCAGCTGTTGCTTATCTCGTGCGTCGTTTAGATGAAAATACTTCTGATGAAAACTATTTGAAGGCCGCATTCGATATTGCAAAGAATCCAGCAAAGTTTGCCGATCAAGAGCAGCGATTTTTAAAGTCTGTTGCAGATCGCCACGCAGTTACAACAGAAACTCTGCGCCATGTTGAGCATGAACAGTTGACCGGGCTAACCTTTAAAAATGAGCCCAGTGCTGATCCAACAGAACCTATCTTTTTAGCTTCGGTTGAGAAGGCGATAAAAAAGGTTCGGGGAATAAAAGATCAAGAGATCCCACTAGTTATTAATGGCAGAGAAGTGTTTACGAATGAGCAAGAAGAGGGCCACGACCCTTCTGATAATGGAAAAGTTTGGTATCACTACTCAGTCGGTTCAGTGAAAGATGTAGATAATGCAATAGCGACCGCAAAGAGCGCGCAAGCAAAGTGGAGTTCACTCAGTATCAAAGAGCGTGCCGAAATTCTCTTTGCCGCCGCAGCTGTGATGCAGCAAGCAACTTCCGAGACAATCGCGGTGATGTCGCGTGATGCTGGAAAGACAGTTGCCGAAGCAGATCCAGAAGTTGCTGAAGCAATCGATTTTGCTCGCTTCTATGCAACGACTGCGGAAAACTTTGGGGAATCAACTCCACTCGGCACAATCTTGGTTGTCCCGCCATGGAACTTCCCATATGCGATTCCAATTGGTGGAATTTGCGCTGCACTTGCAGCTGGAAATACAGTCATCTTGAAACCTGCCCCAGAAACTGTTGCGACTGCATGGGAAATTGTTAGCCATTTGTGGGCTGGTGGAGTTCCAAAAGATGTTCTGCAGTTTTTGCCGATGCGCGATGATGAAAATGGAAAGCACCTTATAACCCATCCAGACATAGATGGAATTATTCTCACAGGATCATTTGATACCGCCTCTTTATTTGCATCATGGCGCCCAGAGATTAACTTGATGGCCGAGACCAGTGGGAAGAATGCAATTTTAATAACTTCATGCGCTGATATTGATGCAGCGGTTAAAGATTTAGTTCAATCGGCATTTGGTCACGCGGGACAGAAATGTTCTGCAGCATCTATTGCAATTGTTGATACACATATCTATAACGACCCTGCTTTTGTCCGCCAACTTCAAGATGCTGTTGAGTCTTTAAGTGTTGGAGCAGGATGGAATTTTTCTACAACTGTTGGCCCAATTATTCGACCTGCAGAGAGTGCACTTAAACGTGCACTGACACAACTGGATACTGGCGAGAGTTGGTTGGTAGAACCAAAGCAGTTAGATAACTCTGGTTTGATGTGGCGCCCCGGAGTAAAGCTGGGAGTGAAGGCTGGTTCGTGGTCACATCGCAACGAATGGTTTGGTCCAGTTCTTGCAGTAATTGAAGCACCATATTTTGATACTGCTATCAATTGGCAAAATGAAACCGAGTTTGGCTTAACTGCGGGCATTCAATCTTTAGATGAAAAAGAGTGTGAAGAGTGGATTAATCGCATCGAAGCGGGCAATCTCTATGTAAATCGTGGAATAACTGGTGCCATTGTTAACCGTCAACCTTTTGGCGGCTGGAAGAAATCAGCAGTTGGTCCAAATGCTAAAGCAGGTGGTTTGAATTATGTAAACACTCTACGAAATTGGCCACGAGTAACTAACCTAGAACCAGCGATTTATGGCGTAAACAGCTGGTGGAGCAAAGTTGGCTCACAAGCAATTGATAGATCAGGTTTGATAGTTGAAAAGAATTTCCAGCGCTATCGACACTACTTGGCACCAATTGTTGTTGTGATTGATGAATCAACAACCCAGGTAGAGAAGTCACTTATTCATCACATCAGTGAAACGACAGGCGCTAAGGTCATATTTACAAATGATTTAAGAGATGTGAAAGAGAAGTTTTCACGCGTTCGATGGCTTGCATCTAGTAAGCCACCGGTGCTTGAGATGCTGCAGCAAGGAATTTCTATCGACCATAGACCTGTGGCGCAACGTGGAGATATTGAGTGCCCTCGTTGGCTAATCGAACAATCAGTGGCAATTACTTACCATCGCTATGGAAATCCAAATGGTGGACCAAAACCATCGTGCAGCGGACTTACGGGTCCGTTTAGCAAGTAATTGCAATGTAAACTAAGAGCAATAACGCAGAGAAGTTAGGGGTTTTGGTGCCGCATTACAAGATTGCAATCGTCGGTGCTGGGCCATCAGGATATTTTGCTGCGCAAGCTCTGCAGAATTCTGTAACTGAAGATTTAACTTTTTCTATCGACATGATTGAACGGCTGCCAACTCCTTGGGGCTTAGTTAGATCAGGCGTAGCCCCTGATCATCCAAAGATAAAGACTGTTTCAAAGGTCTTTGAGAAGATTGCATCCGAACCTAATTTTCGTTTGTTTGGAAATGTGGAACTTGGCAAAGATCTTTCGCTTGAAGATTTAACCAATAGATATGACGCAGTGGTTATGGCTACTGGTTCTGCGATCGGCAAGAAGCTTGGGATACCTGGGGAAGATTTAGCTAATTCAATTTCTGCCGCGCAATTTGTTCCTTGGTATAACGGACATCCAGATTATGCAGATTTTAAAGTTGATCTCTCTGGGAAAGTTGCGGTTGTAATTGGTGCCGGAAATGTTGCAATGGATTGTGGCCGGATTCTTGCTCTTGATCCGAAAGAACTCGATGAGACCGATACTGCTGATCACGCACATCAAGATTTAAGTAAAAGTAATATCAGAAAAGTTTTCATCACTGGTCGGCGCGGAGCAGAATTTGCGGCATTTACGGCACCGGAACTTCGCGATCTGCCAAAGCTAGAACATACAGATGTTTACATCAACGAAGAGGCAATTGCCCTTGCACATAAAAATGCAGAGGCTAAAGGCGAGATTGAAAAGCATTTAGCGAGCAATTTAGAAGCCATGAAACTTATAGCTGAAACACCAAAAAATGGACATGAGCGCTCATTGGAATTCCTCTTCTCGCATACTCCCAAGGAAATAATTGGTAATGAAAAAGTGCAAGGGATTGTTTACTCAACTCCAACTGGCGATGTGACAATTACGTGTGACTTGGTTATTACCGCAATTGGCTATGAAGCAACGGTAATCCCAGGTGTTGTTTATGAGGCTGGAAAAATTACAAATATTGAAGGTCGAGTTAAGGATTCAAATATGTATGTAGTTGGTTGGGCAAAACGTGGACCATCTGGTGTTATCGGGACGAATAAAAGCGACGCCGCTGAAGTTGTTAAGTTATTAATTTCAGACTTAAAAGATGCAAAAACAGCAGGAGATATCACCGAACTTCTAACAGGCGATCACAAAGTAGTTGACCAGGCCTACTGGGTTCGAATTAATGAAGCCGAAGTTGCAGCCGGAGAATCCCGCGGAAAACCACGTGTTAAAGCGGTTTCAGTCCCCGCTCTATTGCGTTTGGGGCAACCTTAATCAACGAGTAGTATTTGCCAGCACGCCTGCGCTTGTAGCTCAACGGATAGAGCATCTGACTACGGATCAGAAGGTTAGGGGTTCGAATCCCTTCAAGCGCACCAGAACTTTTCTCTAAATATCTTTAGCCCTAACTTCACTCTTGCTGTTTATGGCGTTTAGGGTATCGCGCCTAATTGACGCAAGTCACAAAGATAACTCGAGATTACCCTTGACTTAAAACTTTTTAAATTTACCCTAAGGTATGGCAATTGATGAAGAGATAACAAAAGATGTTTTCCGATCGGCGATGTCCAGCTGGGCAACAGGTGTCAGCGTCATTACTGGAACTGCAACTGATGGTTCTTCAAAACCAATTGGAATTGTTTGTAATTCTCTTGCTTCGATTTCGCTAGAAGAGAAGTTAATTCTCTGGTCAGTTGATAAGTCTTCAAGTTCTTATAGCCATTGGGTGTCAGCAAAATCTTTTAATGTGCATTTCTTGGCAGAAGATCAGAAAGATTTGGTTGCCCGCTTTGCAAAGAAGGGCGTCGATAAATTCGAAGGCTTAGAGTTTCAAAGGTCTAACCTGGGAAATCCGATTCTGGCTGGGGTCAGCGTTCGTATGGAATGTGCTACCACTCAAACTTTTGATACCTACGACCACATGCTGATAATTGGCAAGGTTCAAACCCTTGAAAATAGCGGCAAGTCCCCACTACTTTTCCTTCATAGTTCACTACGAAGTATCAGCGAATTAAATAACTAACCAACTGAAAGGGATATAAATGGCAAAAGCACTACTAGATGGCAAGGGGTTCAAACTAGGACTCTTCTCACCAAACTGCTCTTCTGGACTTGCTGTAACAAAAGCTCCCGATAGATGGACAGGATCTTGGGAAGATAATTTACGTCTTGCAAAGATTGCCGATGATGCTGGAATTGATTTCCTTCTCCCAATCGCAAGATGGATTGGTTATGGCGGAGAAACAAACTTTCATGAGGGCGTTCTAGATCCAACAACTTGGGCAGCAGGACTACTTGCAAATACCAAGCGAATCTCAATCTTCGCGACAATTCACACAGCTTTCAATCATCCAATAGTTGTTGCAAAGCAGATGGCAACGGTTGATCACATTGGTCGCGGTCGCGCTGGAATAAACATTGTTGCTGGTTGGAACAAGCCAGAATATGACACCTTCGGAATGGATCTGCCACAAGATCACAACGATCGCTATGCGCTCGCGCAAGAGTGGTGGGAAATCATTAAGAAAATCTGGACCACCGAAGGAAAGTTTGATCACGACGGAAAATTCTTCAAGTTGCAACATGTTGAAGGAATGCCAAAACCTTTTGATGGAATCCTTCCAGTTTTAAATGCTGGTTCATCTCCACAAGGCCGCGAATTTGCTGCAAGAAATGCAAACTTTGCATTTACTGTTGTTGGCGGTCCGGAAGACGGTGCCGAGGTGGTGAAGCAAGTGACTTCACAAGCTAAGAATGATTACAAGCGGGATATGGGCGTATTCACTCTTGGCCACGTTGTTTGCAAGCCAACTCGTAAAGAGGCTGATGAATTCTTGCATTACTACGCAGATGAATATGCAGACTGGAACGCAGTCGATAACTTGATGAAGCTTCAAGGTCTACATGCAATGTCATTTAGCAAGGAAATGCTTGAAATGTTCCGCGGCCGTTTTGCTGCTGGACATGGATCTTGCCCACTTATCGGAACTCCTGATGAAGTAGCAGATGCAATCGAAGGCTTCGCAAAAGCTGGCTTCGGTGGAATGACAATTGCGTTTCTTGATTATGCAAAAGAACTACCATACTTCGCACAAGAAGTATTGCCACGTTTAGAGAAGAAGGGCGTTCGCGTTCCTAAGTAAGTCATTAGTAATTTAAAGGGCCTCGACTTTCCGTCGGGGCCCTTTGATTTTGGTAGGCAAGAACAACCGAGTTAGACAATAATTAAGTCATGAAAACTCTCTTCGAAAAAGTAACTGTCGGCGGAAATGAATTAACGAATCGAATGGTCATGGCACCGATGACGCGGAATCGCGCAGATGAAAATGGCGATCCAAATGGCTTGATGGCCGAGTATTACAAGCAGCGTTCAAGTTTTGGTCTGATCATTACTGAAGGAACTGCACCGGCCCATGTTGGTAAGGCGTATCCAGGAATTCCTGGCATTTACACCGAATCACAAGTTGCAGGTTGGAAGAAAGTCACACAAGCAGTGCACGAATCAGGCAGTCGAATATTTTTGCAAATAATGCATTCAGGTCGAATTTCTCACAGGAAAATAACTGGGCTCGATCCAATTTCGGCAAGTGCAGTTAAACCTGCAGGTGAACTTTTCACCGGTTCTGGCATGGACCCCTTTGAAACACCAAAAGAAATGTCCCTTCAAGATATTTCTGAGACTAAAGAAGCCTTTGTAACCGCTGCGAGAAACGCTATTGCGGCTGGATTTGATGGCGTCGAATTGCATGCAGCAAATGGTTATTTGCTGCATCAGTTCATTGCACCTAATTCGAATGTTCGAACTGATGGATATGGTGGCAGTGTTGAGAACCGCTGTAAGTTTGTAATCGAAGTTCTTAATGCAGTAGTTGATGCAATCGGCGCCGACAAAACCGCAATTCGAATTTCGCCGAATGGCACATTTAATGATGTAGCCGAAACTGAGATCGAAGAGACCTACACCTATTTGATTAACACAATAAACGGACATAGGCTGGCATTTCTGCATGTTTCGAATCAATTTGGATTTGAATCAATCCCGTTTGCTCGCAAACTTTATTCAGGTTTAATAGTTGCTAATTCTGGTTATGCAGATAAAACAAAGGTCGAAACCGCGAAACGAATTATTGAAACTGGTGAAGCAGATTTATTTAGTTTTGGCAGGTTGGCGCTCGCTAATCCAGATCTGCCAAAGCGATTGGCCCAGGGGTTAGAGCTAAATTCTGGGGATTCCAAGACCTTCTATTCGAGGGGCCCAATCGGATACACGGACTACCCAACAGCCCCATAAGCGCTATTTTTAGGGTGATTCATAGGCGTAAACCGGGCAAAAGTTACCGGATTGTTACCGGGTGGATATTTGACGGTGGTCAAAAGTAGGGCAAGATTTGCCTACTAGTTTGCTCCGTCGGTAAAGACCGGTGTTCAGCAATCAAGAAAAACCTTAAGGAGAAAATGCATGAAAATTTCTAAGAAGTTTTTGGTAGGCGTTGCTGCAGCAGCACTTGCCGCAACTGGAATTTCAGCAATGAATGCAACATCTGCGAATGCAGCTTGTGACAAGCCAATTCTAATCGGAGCCGCAATGGCTGGAACTGGTTTCATGGCACCATTCGATGGACCTGCACTTGAGACCGCAAAGATTGCGGTATCTCGTTTGAACAAATCAGGTGGTATTGATGGTTGTAAAGTTGTTTTGAAGTTTGTTGATACTGGAACAAACCCTGATAAGGGACAACAGATTGCAACTCAATTTGTTGCTGAAGGCGCAAAGCTTCTTCTTGTAACTTGCGACGCAGACATTAACTTGAAGTCTGCTCAAGTTGGCGAAAAGGCTGGCGTTCTTGTTATCGCACCTTGCGTGGGATCAACAGCAATGGGCCCAGATAATGGATTGAAACTTGGTTACTCACTAGGTTCGGCTGTTCCTGGCGAAGCTGCAATCATGGCTGAATATGCATACGCATCACTTGGAAAGACTGCAACTCTTTTCAAAGATATGTCAATTGCATACACAACTAGCCAATGCGATTCATTTGCAAAGCGCTTCAAGGAACTTGGTGGAACTATTAAGTCAACACAAGAGTTCAACCAAACCCAAGCAGGAGCACTTGATAAGCCAGTAACTGCACAAGTTGCTGCTGCTAAGGCAGATGCTGCTGGCGTAATTGCACTTTGTTCATACCCAGGCGGCGGAGCTGAAGCACTTGGTGCTATCCGCGCTGGTGGAATAAAGACACCTGTAATTTCAGGTTTCGGTATGGATGGAAACTTCTGGGCTGGAGCAGTTCCAAATCTTTCTAACCACTATGTTGTTACATACGCATCAGTTCACGGCGATGACACAAATGCAAAGATCCGAAGCATTCTTGCTGCTTTCAAGAAGGCAACCGGATCAGCTGCTGCAACTTCAGGTCTAATCACCGGAGCTGCTGCAGTTGAAGCATTTGCACTTGCTGCAAAGCGTGCTGGTTCAACAGACGGTAAGAAGCTTGCCGCTGAAATGGACAAGTTCTCTAATGAAAAGCTAACAGCAGGTCCAACTTCATTCACACCTACACTTCACGTGAATGTGTCTCGTCCAATGGCGATCTTGAAGACCACCAATGGCAAGACAAAGCTTGTGAAGTATGCGGCTGCAAAGAAGCCAACCTTCTAATAGCTACAAACAAATAAGTAGAGAGGGTGTGCGGCATCACGTCGCGCACCCTCTTTTTATTGTTATTCTGCGGTCTTGAAGGACTTTCAAGAAGGGAGCAAAAGTTTGAATCAAAAATCTTTTCATGCCAATGAAATTAGTAAATCTTTTGGCGCCCTTCAGGTTCTAGATAATGTAACTTTGAATATAAACCCCGGAGAAATCGTTGGCCTTCTTGGTCCGAACGGTGCGGGCAAATCAACTTTTATTAACATCTTGGCTGGATACGAGAAACAAGATGGCGGAACAGTTGTTGTCGAAGGAAAGCCACTTGATGGTTTAAAACCAAATGCTCGTGCACGTTCCGGTATTGCCAGAACGTTTCAATCAGGTCGCCTATTTGGAAATCTAACCGTTGCCGAAAATGTTGCCTTAGGCGCAATTGGTTTAGGTGAATCCAGAAAAGTTGCACGCGAACGGTCTGAAACAATTTTAGAAATTTTAGGTATTGAAAAGCTCTCGCCATATGCAGCAGGAAGTATCTCTCACGGTAACGCCAGATTAGTTGGCCTTGCACGTGCGGTAGCCGCACACCCAAAGTATTTGATCATGGACGAACCAGCCGCAGGTCTCAATGAAGATGAAGCTCCAAGATTGTTGCACGCGCTAGAAGTTATAAGAAAAAATATTGGTTGTGGCATGTTGCTAGTAGAACATAACGTTAAGTTAGTTACTCAGGCTTGTAGCAGAGTAGTAGTTCTCGCAACTGGAATTTTGATTTTTGATGGCAATCCACAAGATGCTTTGAACAATGCCGATGTGAAAACTGCCTATCTTGGAAATGCTGGGGTGCACTAATGGCGCTTCTAGAAGTTACAAATTTGGTAGCTGGATATGGGAAAGTTGAAGTTATTTCAGATGTTTCATTTACTTTAGAGCCAGGAAAATCAGTTGGCATCGTAGGACCAAATGGCGTCGGTAAATCAACCTTGCTCCAAGCAATTGCAGGTGGAATTGCACCAAAAGGCGGGTCCATAACTTTTGACGGAAAAAATATTGCTGGCAAGAAGCCAGAAGATATTGTGCGATTAGGGCTTTCATTAGTTCCAGAAGGCCGCCAGATATTTAGCGGACTTACAGTGAAGGAAAATCTCTCACTTGGTTTGACCGGTCGCCGCAATAAGAAAGGCGCAACCGAAGCAATTCTTAAAATGCGCGAACTCTTTCCAGTTCTTTCAACACACGAAAATCATCAAGCTGGAATGTTAAGTGGTGGACAGCAACAACAATTAGCAATTGCACGTGCTTTGATTTCAGAGCCAAAAGTTCTGTTACTAGACGAACCAAGTTTGGGATTAGCCCCAACAGTTATTACCGATGTTTTTGATCGCCTGAAGGAAATTATTGAGATGGGGACAGCGGTTGTTATTGTTGAACAACGAGCCAACCTAGTAACGTCATTTGCCGAAAAGACGATAGTTATTCGAGATGGCAAAGTGCAATCGACACTTACTCCAGCAGATGCTGCAAATTCCGAATCTTTACAACGTTCTTACTTTGGGGCTGGTGAATAAATGGTTCAGTCAATACTTGATGCAATTAGTCTCGGTGGTCTTTATTCCTTAGCGGCCCTAGGCCTTGGTCTGGTTTTTGGTGTGATGCGCCTAGTTAATTTTGCTCACGCTGAATTGATAACAATTGCGGCATACACATTGGTATTAACAGCACAATTTCCACTAGCTGTAAGCTTGATTTTTACCGTCATAGTTACAGTATTTGTTGCACTTCTAATGGAATTTTCGGTTTATCGCAGATTGCGTGGAGTAAATCCAGCAATTATGTTGATCGCATCTTTCGGACTTTCAACTGTTCTACAGCGTGTTTATGAATTAATGTTTGGAGCCCTTCCAAGATCAGCAGTAGTTGCGCCATTCCTACGTGGTGATTTTAAGGTTGCCGGTCTCTCAATAACTATCTCAAGTATCATCACAATCGTATTAACCATAGTCATTTTGCTTGCTATGGGTTACCTCATCGAAAAAACCTCACTTGGCCTACAACTTCGCGCTGCATCTGCAGATTTTAAGACTGCGCGACTTTTAGGAGTCAGATCAAATCGGTTGATTAGCGCAGCTTTTGGTCTTAGTGGTGTTCTCGCTGCATGCGTTGCTTTAATTTTAGTAATTCAAAATCCACAGATCAGTCCTTACTATGGCCTTAACATCACAATTCTTTCGTTAGTTGGAATTGTTATTGGTGGAATTGCATCTTTGCGCGGTGCGGCCCTTGGTGGATTCATAGTTGGCGTCGTTCTAAGTTCGCTAAATACTCTGCTTGGAAATGGCCGCGTCTATGCATATAGCTGGCTCTTTATTCTGGTCTTGGTCATCTTGTTGGTGCGTCCAGGTGGGCTCTTAAGTAAGGGCTCTGAATTGGAGCGTGTCTAATGAAGCACGGTGGCGTAACTAAATTCTCATTGCAAAATCTTCTTGGGCCAATAATTGTTCTGATTCTTTTAACACATTTTGTGGGCGGTGCTTCAACTAGCTTGCAGTTGGTTACACAAATGGCTCTCTGCTTATTTGTAATGGTTCTCGCGCTTCAAGTCTTTGTTGGAAATTCAGGCGTTCTCTCATTTGGTCATGGCGCATTCGCACTGATTGGCTCTTATGTATCTGCGATGTTAACTGCACCAGTAAATATTAAAGACAATGCCCTGTCGATGAACCAGCTGTGGGAGCCACTAGTTTCACCTCAAGTAAATATTTATGTCGCACTAGTTATCTCGGCCGCAGTGAGTGGGCTAATTGCAGCTATCACTGGAATTTTCTTAATGCGCTTAAATGGACTTGCTGCGGGTATTGCTACCTTCGCCCTACTGGGAGTGGCTTATAACGTCTTTTTCAATAACAAGAAGATTGGTCCGGGATCTCAAGCTTTGCCTGGAGTTCCTCTGATTGAAAACAATTGGATTCTGCTCCTTCTGGCAGTTCTCTCTCTAATTATTGTTTACTTTATAAATATTTCCAGAATCGGTAGAACTCTTCGCGCAACTCGTGAAGATGCTATGGCAGCGCCAGCACTTGGAATAAGCATTTTTAAGGTCCGACTAATCGCCTTCATCATTTCTGGTGCAGTAGCAGGCCTTGCTGGGGGAATGTATTCACATGTTGCAGGAACCTTTCAAGTTCAAGATTATTACCTAGAATTTACATTTATAACTCTTTCAATGTTAATTGTTGGTGGCAGTGCAAGTATTTGGGGCGCACTTGTCGGCACCTTCTTAATTACCGCCGTTGGCCAGGTTTTACTAATGATGGAGCAAGACCTGCCCGTATTTGGGATACAGATTCAAATTCCACTTGGTTCGCGTGCCGTGATAATCGCGCTAACTTTCGTAGCAGTGCTGCTCTGGCGATCAGGTGGCATAACAAATGGTAAAGAATTTAGAATTCCAAAATTAAAAAAGATAAGCTAGAAAATGAGCAAGGTTTATCTCTTTGTAGCAATTGATGTAAAACCGGATAGGCATGAAGAATTTCTTGAAAAGATTAAGATCCATGGGGCGCATATTCGCACCGAAGATGGTTGTGAATCCTTAGAGATTTTCACTAATTCACAGAGCGCCAACCAAGTTTGTGTCTGGGAAGTTTGGAGAAATCGCGCGCTATGGGATGCGCATATGGCTAATGAAGCAAGTGCAGCGTGGCAGAAAATTGCTTCAGAATATGTAAATGGTGAGCAAATCACTGTTCTGGACTCCATCTAAAAATGGATGTAGAAGATCGTTCAGTCTTTGAATTACCTTACGAAAAACCAGATAAGACCATCACCTTTGGAAAATCTGATGATCAGGTAATTGATTTCTATCTTCCGTCAGATCAAAAAAAACCACTAATTGTTTTAATCCATGGCGGATATTGGCGTCCAGAATATGATCGTAAGCATCTGGCCCCGCTAGCTAGAGCACTAGCAAATATTGGCTGGCCGGTTGCACTCATCGAATACCGTCGAATTATTGGTAATCCTGATGCGATGATGAGTGATGTAATTAGCGCTATCGAAGAAGTTTCAAATTCATATTCAAATCTGATTCTTATTGGGCATTCTGCTGGTGGACATCTTGCGCTTGTCGCCGCGCATAAAGTAAATGCATCAGCCATAATCGCACTTGCACCACTAACAAATTTACTTGTAGCAGAAGAATTAGATTTAGATGAGGGCGCCGTCTCTGACTTTCTTGGAGCTCCGGCAGCCCTAAGATCTGATTTAGATCCAACAAGACTTCCCGTGTTAACTATTCCGACCACGCTTATCCATGGGACATTGGATTTGAGAGTGCCCATTAATTTTTCACATGAGTATGTTGCGCAAAAAGCTGGGGCAAATGTTCACTTCTTAGAATTTGAGCATCTAGGTCATTTCGAATTAATCGACCCTAGATCAGAAATTTTCGCTGAAATATCCCGAGTTCTTACCTCTTTGAGTTAAATCCAGCAAGTAAGGTTTTACTTATGGCCAAGAAGATAATTGTGCATGCTGGTTTCCATAAAACTGGGACGACGGCGATTCAATCCAGCTTCTTTGCAGCGCGAGCAGAATTAAACAAGTCAGGAATTACATATCCGGATGTGGGTGGAAAAGCCCACCACAAAGCTATCTACTCACTTATGGCCAAAACTTGGGGCTGGGAAGATCGCGGCGGCGTGTTGGCCACAGATGAAAAATGGCAGGGCTTTGTTAAGCAGATTAAGCGGGCTAAATCAACAGCACTTATAAGTTCAGAATTCTTATGCGAACTTAGTGAAGAGCAAATAATAAGATTTAAAAAAGATTTAGCTTGTAGTGATGTCAAGATTTACTTCACTCTGCGGCCATTGTTAAAGATAATTCCATCGGCCTATCAACAACATTTGAAAATAGGCATCAAAAGCAGTTATGAAAAATGGCTACATTCCATTCTCGATGAACCCGGAGTTTCAACGATAACTCCATCTTTCTGGGTTCGGCATATGCATGCAGATGTATTGGCCAAATGGGCCAAGCACTTTGGGAAAGAGAATGTCATCGTAATTGTGGTTGATGAAAAGCAACCGGACTTTATGTATCAAGAGTTCAATAGCTTGCTCTCGCTGAAGCCAGGATTTTTAAAGCCGCAGTTAGATCAAGATAGCAATCGTTCGCTTACTCTTGATGAAATCACATTACTAAACACAATAAATAAGAAGTTCTCGAAGAAGCGAAGCTGGCATGACTATGAAACTTTCATCAGAAATGGATCCATTAAATACCTAACAAATAAAGTGGTTCCAGAGCCTGATGCAACAAGATTGCTAACCCCGCAATGGGCGGTCGATATAGCAAAGAACGTTTCAAAGAAGAATGTAGAAGAAATCAAGGCTCTGGGAATAAAAATAATAGGTGATTTGGATTCATTTGAAAGTGCCCAGATTCCGATTGGCGAGAATCCAGAGATAGCGATGATTCCAGTTGACTTAGCGGCAAAAGCGCTTGTAGCGATGGATCTACGAGTGGTTGAAAAGTTACCTACCCGCTACGTAGCAAAAGTTCTCTGGAAAATGATTAAGCGAGATATCCGAAAGAAGCTTTAAATAGATTCCTTTGAAGTTATGAAACCTAAAGTTCATCTTCTGTAAATTCTCAGTTTTCTCAAAGAAAAATCGGAGTTAAGACTCGGGGGCTAACTTCCCCCTATGAGCACCCTGGATTATCAAGGCGGAGAAATTCTCGCCGCTCTCGAGAGCCAATTTAAGCCCAAGTTAGTAGCCAAACCTAAGCCAGTTATCAAGATTTCAAACGTGATTGTCTGCTCATTCTTTACAAGCGATGATTATTACAAGAGCCACGGAGCAAGGCTTAAAGCTAATTTAGAAGATCTTGGTGTTGCGGTTGACCTCCGTGAAATCACGAAAAAAGAGGGCGAAGACTGGGCTGCCATTTGCCGTAAGAAAGTTGGATTCATAGCCGAAGTGTGTGCAGCAAATCCTGACAAAAAAGTTTTCTGGATTGATGTTGATTGCGAATTATTTAGGCTACCGGACTTTATTCTTAACTCAACAGCGGACATTATTGGATTTCAGCGCGGATTTAGCAATCCAAATAAAATTGGTTATGAAAATCGTGGACGCTTTTGGGAGCCATGTTTCTGGGGAATTAACAACACACCACAAGCTCGAAAAATGGTTCAAGCGGCGGCAGATTTCGAAGCAGTTGCAACAGTACGAGCCACAGACGACTTCTTCTTTGAAGAAGCCTGGCGTGCAACTTCTTCAAATATGACGTTTCAAATAATTCCCTCAAATTGTGCAGTAGATAAGGGAGCAGGGACCCTAGAAAGTCACGAGGTATTCTTCAGATTTGGTTCTAGCGGACAAGTTGAAAATTTCAAAGACAAAGTAGCGCAACACAAGGGCAGCAAAGCAAAGAAAAAATTCAATCCAAAACGAGATCTACTGAATCTTGCCAAGTTGATTGAAGAAAAACTACCTGAAAACATCTCAGCAAAAGCTCGAATGATTGTCGACGCTTCGGGCATCACCGGATTTCTAACTGGAAAGAAGCATAACAATTTAGCGAACCAGAATGTGCATGAACTTGTAAAAGCTGGAAAAGCCGGAAACCTTAAGAAGTTCAATGAAACACTTGAAATTTTCAAACGCAAGACTCTTCCCAACCGCTATGAAACTGCTGCAATTAAGGTTGCCTCAAGTTTCTTGGCCTACTCAACGAAGCCAAGCAAGAAGAAGACAATAATTTCATGGTGGGAAAATCCTTATCCTGGAAATTATGGCGATTGGCTAACGCCATTCATCTTTAATCATTACACCGATTCTAAAATAATTTTCCAAAGCCTTACGACGCAAGCACGCAGGAAGCATTTAGTAAGCCTTGGGTCAGTTGGCCGATTCATTAAGAGTAACTCCGTCGTTGTTGGCACTGGCGTAAGTTCTTTCAAACATGCCTTAAACCCAAAGGCTGATTACATATCGGTTCGTGGCCCACATACTGCTGAACTGCTTTTACAATCAGGTGGACCTAAGGTTGAAAGTTTTGGTGATCCAGCCATTGTTTTATCTCGAATTTTGCCTTTCACTCGCAGCGAAACCAATGGTCGAATCGCACTTATTCGCCACCACACTCACCTGCAAGCACCTGTTAAGTTGGCTGAAAACTACGATGAACTCTCAGTTCAAATTTCGCATCCCAATGATGTAGTTGCCTTTATTGAAAAGCTTCATGAATACGACAGCGTTGTCACAAGTGCGATGCACGTAATGATTACCTGCCAAAGCTACGGAATTCCTTGCGCACTAGTGGTGTTCGATGGATTTGAAGATTATGTTCATGGTGATGGAATTAAATATTCGGACTATGCACTTGGTGCTGGAGTAGCTGAGTTGAATCCGGTCTCAATCAATCCCAAGATTGATGAAACCGAAATCAAGAGGCTTACCCATGAAATTAAAGTTTCAGAACGCAAAATATCTGAGGTAGAAGCTGCAATTAAAGCCGGAATTTCTAAAGTAGCGAATTAACTACTTAAGACCTTCGTTAGCTCGATCTAAATCTGCCTGAAAGTCGACCTCTACTGCGAACAAATCTGAGATGTCTACCGGCTCCATTTCGATGCCATTCTTCTCAATCGCAAGTTCAAGTCCACGTTCAAAATAATCTTGATCAGCGCAATTTTCTAATTGCGTAATTACATTGGCCTTCTCGTGGGCAGAAATGAAGTTAATACCGACTGCTTCACCTAGCGCATTCTTAACCGTCTTTGATAGTTCCTTAATAAATCCTTTTTCATTGACCGTGTATTTAACTTCCTCTTCAGCCGTCGCTGATGTATTTACACAGACAAAAGATTTCTCATTTTTTATTCGGTCTGCCACACGTTCAAAAACCTTTGAATCAAATACAACATCTCCGTTTAACCATAGGACACCAGATTCTTGGCTAGCACGCAGAGCTTTGAGCAAACTCTTTGATGTATTTGTTTGATCATAAACTTCGTTATATACGAAACTTGCATCTGGATGCGCTTCAATAATCATTTCAAGTTTAAATCCAACAACAACTGTAATTCGAGCTTTATCTCCGAAGACCTTCGAAACATTCTCCATCTGTTGTTGCATAATCGAGCGGCCATCAGATAAAACAGTAAGCGGCTTTGGCCAAGGTTTTCCTAAACGCGTTCCCATGCCTGCTGCCAAAATCACAACTTGAATAGCCATCTCTATCTTTCCAACCCGTCTTTTACTAAATATTCCCCGTCAGACGCGATAGATTACCGCTTATGGCTGCAAATCTTCGGACCTTAGATATTGATCAGGTCACCAAGATTTCAGATGTGCTCCAGGCATTTGAATCAAGCAATCAAGATTTGCTTCTTGTCGACGTAGATTCCGTAGTAACTAAACCGCATCTAGAGCTATTGACCGATTACCCAAGAACGGTAACAACTGCTCTTGTGGCAAAGTTGAAAAATGGAGAGACTCGAGTAAGCCAGGGGCGAATCTCTGGTGCTAGTTCTGGCTATCACGAAGTCGGACATGGCAATCACACATTCCTTGGAATTATCCGACTTTCACAATTCCAGAGGAATGAAATAATTGAAGTTCTTTCAAAGGTAAAAGATACAAATCATTCGGGAAATGCCATTGATCTAATCCTTGTCGCGCTGGTTCGCGCTGCTCTTGTAGTTGCACCAGCAGAAGTTTCGGGGGCACCTTTTACTAGAAGTAAAGATGCTAACGAACGCGCCGCAACACAAAATCAAATAGCAGCGCTTAATGATGCCCGCTTGCGTCTCAAGCTAGCGAACCGTGCGAATGATGGCTTCTTTTCGGTCTTCTTCCTGCGGAAAATTTCTAAGCTATTTACTTGGCTAGCAGTGCGGTTAAAGATGACACCAAACCAAGTCACCTTGATTTCATTCGGAATTGGATTGTTATCTGCATATGAATTTAGCAAGGGTAGTTTCTGGGCAATTTTTACCGGAGCCGTCTTACTTCAACTCAGCATTATTATCGATTGTGTCGATGGTGAACTTGCCAGGTATACCCGACAATTTTCACAATTGGGTGCCTGGTTAGATGCGATAACTGATCGAATAAAAGAGTATTTAGTTTTTTTTGCACTTGCTTATGGGGCTGCAAAAAACGGACACGACCTTTGGATTCCCGCAATGGGAATGATGTTGTTTCAAACATTTAGACACTTATCTGACTACAACTTTGCCCGGATCAATAAAATAAGAAGCTCATATTTAGCACCACTTAATTTCGATCTAAAGAATGATGGATATATCTCTGTAGAGCGTGAAAAGAAGAGTCGTTTGGAATATTGGGCAAAGAAAGCTGTGCAATTCCCGATCGGAGAGCGTTGGCTAGTTATTGGCGCTACTTCTGTCATTGGTGGTGCCAAATTAACTTTCTTGGTTATGCCTATTCTTTCGCTCATATCTATTGCGCTTGTTTTCCGCGGTCGATTCAAAAAAACTTTAACTTGGCCAAAAGAACGCGTAGACAAAGATTTAATTGATGATCAGATTGATTCAATTAAGTCCAAGGGCTCGACCAATCGCTTTGACTGGCTTATGCCATCTGTGCTTCGACTTCTTGAGGGTGCAATTCTCATTCAAATTGCGGTAACAACAGACTTAGATCGATCAGTAACTTTCTTACTTTTACTCGCCATTCTTTTCAGCCATTACGACAATATGTATCGCGCGCTTCAGGGTGAGAAGAAGCCAGCTTGGCTAGCAATCGCAGGTGGATTTATCTTTGGCCGCTTGTTTTTAATTGCGCTATGGATTTGGTTTGGCTGGTCGCTAACTATTCTGGTTTATTACTTCTGCACCTTATTCTTTATCATCTCTTCAGCTCAATGGGTTCTCAGTCGCAAGGAAAAGGTTTAGTGATTCATGACTACACGTCCAAGTAGACCAACCATCAGCCAGATCCGCGAAGTTTCACAACCGGCTTCGGTTACCGGTAGATCTACATCAGAACATTGGGTTGCAGATCTTTATCAGCGAAGAATTTCACCGTATCTAACCCGACTTTTTTTGAGGACTCCAATTACTGCTAATGGCGTTACTTGGTTAATGATTATTGTTGGTGCATCGATTGGACCGACACTGCTTATCCAAGGCTGGGTTGGCATTGCGTTAGCGTTATTCCTAAGTCACTTACAGATGTTGATTGACTGCTGCGATGGCGAAGTTGCTAGATGGCGCGAAACAAAATCACCGATGGGTATCTTTCTGGACAAGCTCGGACATTATTTGGCTGAGGGTTTAATTCCTATTTGTTTTGGATTACGTCTTGCTAATTGGCCAAACGAGCCAATCACAAATTCTATCTTTCCATTTCTTGGGGCGCTCTTAGCAATATTAGTTATTGTAAATAAGGGGCTTAATGATGCGGTCCATGTGGCCCGAGCATTTTCAGGTCTTCCAAAAATTCAGGATAAAGCTGGGATCAATCTGCCAGTCAAAGGAGTTCTCCGGAAAATTCGCAAGGTATTCAACTTCATTCCAGCACAGCGGATGTTCCATTCAATCGAATTCACAATGTATGTAGCGATTTTTGGAACTTTCAATGAATCTTTGGAAATCGCGCTTGCGATATCCCTATTTGTGACCATTGGACATATCGCAGCAATCGTATCTTCGGCTAAATTAAGGAATAATTAACCCGTGCGCACAATGGTTAAGCATTTCAAAGATTCCCTGCTGAAGTTATTTCCGACCGCAAAATTTCGGATAATCTTAATTATTCTTGTTCTAACAGCAGCATTTATTTCTGTCTCTGAGTTAGCAGTAGCTAAGTTGTTTACCCAAATAATTTTGCATGAAGGCGAGTTATCAACAACTGAAATAATTTTGTATGTTCTCGGATTCTTTATATTTTTTGGTGGAACAAGAGCAGGCCACTATTTTCAGCGGATTTATCGGATAAATGTCTTTGAAAAAGCTTTTAGCGCATCAGAGAAAAAAATCCAACGAAATAAAGAGAACTGGCGTTGGGCACAAGCTTTCGAGTTAACTACTTTGCTGAGCATCTTCACTCAGATGGGTGTAGTTATTGTTTTCTTCACCTTTTTGAATTGGAAATTTGGGCTACTAAATATTGCTGTTGTTGCAATAGTGCTGCAAGTTCTAGGAAGAATTTACGGAAAACAAGTTAAGTCACAACGCAGCTTCGTGAAGGCGAAAGAACGCAAAGAGCACATCTCAAGTGCAATAAAGATCAGAACTCGAATTCGCTCAGGTGAAACTGGAATTTTGATCTCCGGTTTAGCAATGTTGATTCTTTTTGGTGCCTTGATTGCACTCAGTTTCACTGGAGAAATTAGCCCATCAAATACCATTGTTCTCTTCTTTGGACTTCGGATGCAAAATTCAGGCCTTTCAAATATTTCTAGTGGATTAATGAGATTCGCAAGGGCGCGAACTCACAGTGAATAAGCTACTTCCTTTAACAATCGGCTATTCAACCTTAGCCAATCGGGCGAAGAACATTAAGTTTTTAAATTCGGTAAGCAATCTAGTTATAGTTCAAAATCCAGATTCAACATTACTTCCGACTTTCAGCACTGAAGTTAAAGTCATTGAATTAAAGAATCGTGGCGTAGCAAAGAGTCGAAATGCCGCAATTACAAATACAGAATCCGAGTATTTGCTCTTCGGTGATGATGATATTGAATTTAATGAATCGGGAATTGTCTCAGCCGTAAATTATTTGAACGAAAATCCACAGATTTCGATTCTATTGATGCAGGCCGTAGACGAAAGTGGAGAGCTTCGAAAGCGCTATCCAGCTAAATCACATCAACTTAAGCTAACAAATTCTGCTAAGGCCGCAACATACGAAATGATGATTAGAGTTTCTGATATTAAAGGTGCCGGAATCAAATTTGATGAAGATTTTGGCGCTGGTGCCCCAAATTATCTAGGGGATGAGTACATTTTTATAGCAGATGCAATTAGATCGGGATTGAAGGGACGCTTTGAACCAATTGTGATTGCGACTCATCCAACTGAAAGTTCAGGGAATTTTCGGAACTTAACTACTGATCGAAGCGCGCGAGCAAAAGTATTTTCTCGAGTATTTGGAATCTGGGCACCAGTCATGCGTATCTTGTTTATAGCCAAACCGCCGACTAAGAATTTTGGAATAGTAAATTCCCTGCTTTTTATATTTGGCAAATGAAGATATACGCTCACCGCGGGTCATCCGGCAAATACCCAGAGATGACGAGAGTGGCTTACGCGGCTGCAATTGAAGAGGGCTCAGATGGTTTTGAATGTGATGTGCGGCTATCGAGCGATAGCGAAATTGTCTGCATTCACGACTCCACAACAAAACGAATCGCAGGTGAGAATTTAAGGGTCTCACGAAGTAGTCTGAAAGAGCTCCAAAGTTCTTATGAGTTGCTAACTTTGAATGAATTACTAGATTTAGCCATTTCTGCAAAACAGGATTTACTTATTGAGACAAAGCACCCAAATATATTTGGTGGACAAATAGAGCATAAAGTTATTGAACTATTGAAGATTAAATCTGATCAAATTAAACGCGCTGGAATTGAAGTAATAGTGATGTCCTTTTCAATTTTTGCTATAGGAAGAGTTAAATCAAAATGGAATTTTTGTAAGGTCACCAAATACTACTTATCGGCAAGATTTTCGAAGAGAGAAGTTTTAGCTTTGAATATTGGTTTAGTTGCTAGGTATCCATCGCTAGTAAAAAAGTTGCAGGCTCGAGGAAGTAGAATCTTGGTCTGGACTGTAAATGAAGAAGCTGAATTTGAGGTCTGTAAAAAGTTAGGTGTCGATGGCATGATTACCAATTTCCCAGAGATAGCTCGGCACTATGGATAAACAAATTGCAGATTTCTATTTCTGGGGCGCGGGTTACCTGATACTGGTCTGCGCAGTTCTTACGCTGACAGCTAGCAATACAGGCGATACTCAAATTCAATCTGCGCCAAAAGTTGTTAAGCCACTTCTCTGTTTCAATATCGACAGCAGTGAATTACGAACAAGTGATACTGAAAGCGGATGTATAGCACCCGAAGAATCTTTAGGCATAGCACCGATAATTAATTCAGAGATCTGGCCGACTAAACTAGATCGAACTTTCGAAGTTAGATTTCTCGCAGCGCAGGCAGCAGCTAAAGCTATTGGATTCAATATCCGAATAACTTCAGGGTTTCGATCACAGCAATTACAAGAAAGATTGTTCAATGATGCCGTTAAGAAGTATGGAAGTGAAAACGAAGCATCAAAATGGGTCTTACCAAAAGAAATCTCAAATCATCCTAAGGGAATTGCAATTGATGTTAATTACCCGGGGGACCGAATCGCCGTTAAATGGCTAGAGGAGAATGGTTCTACCTTCGGCTTATGCCGGGTTTATGAAAATGAATGGTGGCATTTCGAACCAGTAATTGCACCAGGTGAGCCTTGCCCACCAATGATGGCGAACGCTTTAGAAAGTCTGCCACCTGCGAAAACTAAATAGCTAGCGAAGCATCTTTCGCTAGTGGTGGGCGACAAACTACTCCGCTTGCACCAGCCAAAGTCCAACTTCCTGCACTGTGTGGAATCAGAATTGCATCGCCCTTAACAGCTTCAATTGGTGAATGATTTTCAAAATCAATACTTCCATTACCTTCTAGAACAAGCATGATGCTAAAACCAGCAGCAACCTTGCTGTTGTTTCCGGCGAGATAATCTGCACGGAAGTAAGGATCTGCAACAGCAGTGAATACTGATTGATCAGAATCGCTGAACAAGCGATTTGAGAAAACTAATTTGCTAGCTTCATCTTTTTCAATTGGTGTGTAGCGAAGTGCATCCAACACGGTATCGAAACCTAAGCCAAGGTGGCCATCTTTAACTCCATCAACTGCAAAATCATTCCACTCGAGAAGTGCAGAAAGATCGGTTGGTTCTTGAAGTTCTAAAACAAAAATACCGGCACCAATTGCATGCGGTGTTCCAGCTGGAACAAACACGGTGTCTCCGGCCTTTACTTCAAACTTCTGAAGTGAAGCTAGTAAACCATCGGAATCTCTGGCATCAACCATTTTTGAAACTTGAGACTTCGCCATCTCTTTACCAAAACCAAGACCAACACTTGCGCCAGCAGGTGCTTCCAAAATAATCCAAGCTTCAGTCTTTCCGTGCTTAAGTGACAAATGTTCTTTAGCAAACTTACGGTTTGGGTGATAGTGAACCGGAAGTCTTTGATCTGGGTCTAGAAGCTTCATTAATAATTCTGTACTTGCTCCAAAAGTATTTAGATGTTCAGCGCCAAGCCATTGCTCAGGATTAGCAATAACTGAATCACGTAAATAACTTCCATCAGAAAGAGTTGAGAGCCCCATGGTTTTCTCACCAAATCGGGTAGTCATCGAACCGATCCACTCTTCAGGTCGCATTGGTCCACCTGGGCCATTGCGAAGCGCACCGATGCGATACCCGCCCTTGTAGAAGTGATCAAATTGATTAGATGCAAGTTTCTGAGGAGTAATCATGGAATGCAATTTACTATGACAATACTTTTTTTGCACTTAATCCAAAGATAATTGCCAATACAGCAGGGAGCAGCATGGCCCAGCGCAGCGTCACGATTTCTGAAATAAATCCAATTAGTGGTGGGCCAATTACGAAACCAAAGTAGGCAACTCCAGTTACTAAGGCAACACCTTCGGCAGCAGAAACTTGGCCTGGATATTTCTCATTAGCAAGTGTTCCAGTTGCGCTAATCATCATTGGGATGACAGTTGAAATACCAATTCCAAATAAGAACCAGCCGATGATTACGCCATAGATGTTTCCGGCAAATAGACCAGCTGTTAATCCGATTCCCGCAATAAATCCGGACCAGGTAAGAAGTCTTACTACCCCAAATTTATGAGCAAGGAAATCTCCGGATAATCTTCCAATAACCATCGTGGCCGAGAAGAAAACATAAGGCAGGGCTGACATCAGAGCAGATGCTTCATAGGTTTCTCGCGCTAAAACGCCACCCCAATCACTTGCGGCTCCTTCACCAAGCGCACCGCAAAGACCAAGTAGCCCTAAAATTAAGAACCTTCGTGGAGTTTTTCGTTTCTTATGTTTCTCAAATATGTGTTGATCTGCCTCGGCAGGTAAGAACCAATTACGAGTAAAAAGTGCAACAAGAACAATAAAACTACCAATAACAAATGCATGAATTCGAATAGAAACATTGATGCTTGCTAGAACACCGCCGATTACTCCACCAAGCAATCCACCAATCGACCACATTGCGTGGAAAGTGCTCATGACTCGTTTTCCTGCCTTATTTTCTAAGGCAGCAGCATGTGCATTTATTGAAAGATCGTGGATTGAAGAGAGAACTCCGTAGATAAATAGTGAGAAAATAAACCAAGGAAGATTGAAGAGTAAACCAACTAGTGGAACTGCCAAGGCAAGGGTAAATGCAGAGTATTTAACTACCGGACCGCTGCCATATTTAGCAGCAGCTTTGCTTGTTGGGCGCAGAGCGGCAAGAACACCGAGCGATGCGCAAAAAAGCGCGGCCCCAAGAATTCCGTTAGAAATATCAAGTTCAGATTTGAAGTCTGGGATTCTAGAAACGAAGTTCCCAACCGAGAATCCGTTGATAAGAAATGCAGTTAAAATTGCGAGTCTGGCTTTTAGAAATTCATCTTTCGCAAACATCTGCCAATCCTATCCACTACCTCTACTCTTAGCCCCATGCTAGAAATCAATGGCACCAACTTCATTTCGCAGAATGAACGAAGTGGATCTGCGCGCTCGCTGTTCTGGCCCTGGGCTGCGGCAAATGTATCTTTGCTGGCACTTTCATATGGATCATTTTTTCTTGGATTTGGAATTTCTTTTTGGCAGGCAACCTTTGCAGCAATAATCGGAACAATCGCCTCTTTCTTTTTAGTAGGAATTAGCTCCCTTGCAGGCAAACGAGCCAGCGCACCAACAATGACAATTTCACGGGCGGCATTTGGCGTAAAAGGAAATATGGTTCCTGGCTTGCTTTCCTATTTAATCTTTGTTGGTTGGGAAACTGTCTTGGTGTCACTTGCAACACTTGCAACTGAAACTGTTCTAACTCGAGTTGGGGATATCGAACCAAATATCTCTCGAATTATTGGATTCACGATAGCTGCAGGGTTAACTATCGTTGGTGGAGTTCTTGGTTTTAGAGTCATAATGCGAATTCAAAAAGTTCTAACTTTGTTAACAATTACCTTAACTGCTGGCTATATTGCTTTGACTGCACACCTGGTTAATTGGGACTCAGTATCTGCAATTCCTAGCGGCAATATTCAAGCCTTCTTGGGTGCACTTATTTTCGCAATTACTGGAATCGGTCTGGGCTGGGTCAACTGCGCTGCAGATTATTCGCGTTATTTACCACGCACTGTTTCAAGTCGAGCCGTCGTTGGCTGGACAGTTTTCGGCGCCTCAATAGTTCCTATTACTTTAGTTATTTATGGATCAATGCTTGCGGGAAGCAGCAAAGATCTGGCCGATAAAATCGGAATGGATCCAATCGGTGCACTAACAACACTTGTTCCAACTTGGTATTTAATTCCCTTCGCAGTTGTTGCAATTCTGGGACTTATTGGCGGCGCCATACTCGATCTTTATTCATCTGGGCTAGCGCTAATTTCGGTCGGAATTCCAGTCAAACGACATGTTGCGGCGTCGATAGATGCTGTGATCATGGCACTTGGAACAATTTATATTGTTTGGATTGCCAAAGATTTCTTCGGACCATTCCAAGGATTTCTAATAACCCTCGGAGTTCCAATTGCAGCTTGGTCTGCAATTTTTGTTGCAGATGTTTTCATGCGCAAGCGGGATTTCAAGGAAGAAGATTTATTTAATCCTAAAGGTATTTATGGTTCCTGGAATCTGCGTTCACTTTCATTAGTTGCAGTCGGAGCCATTGTTGGTTGGGGATTTGTTACAAACACTTTTGCAAGCTGGCTATCTTGGCAGGGATATTTCATGGGACTTATTGGCGGGAAAGATGGCGCCTGGGCATATTCAAACGTTGGCGTAATTTTCGCTTTATTAATCGGTTTCTTCGGACATATTCTCTTATCTAGAAAAGTTATTGCAAGACAAGAAAGTCAGAGTTAACTACCAACTTGTATGAAGTGGGCGGCCTTCGGCATAACCAGATGCTGATTGAATTCCGACAACTGCGCGCTCTGCAAAATCTGAAATACTAGTTGCGCCAGCATAAGTAAATGAAGATCTAACTCCGGCAATAATTTCATCGAGCAAATCTTCAACCCCAGGACGTGCCGGATCGATATACATACGAGAGGAAGAGATACCTTCCTCAAATAACGCTTTGCGTGCCCGGTCAAAGGCGCCATCATTTGAAGTTCTTGCCGCAACCGCGCGAGCAGATGCCATTCCAAAAGATTCTTTGTAAAGGCGACCAGTTGCATCTTTATTTAAATCACTAGGGGATTCAAAAGTTCCAGCAAACCAAGATCCAATCATTACTTGAGATGCACCAGCAGCAAGAGCAAGTGCAACATCGCGTGGATGTCGGACACCGCCATCGGCCCAGACATGTTTGCCATGTTTCTTGGCTTCAGCCGCGCACTCTAAAACTGCAGAAAATTGTGGACGCCCAACACCGGTCTGCATGCGAGTTGTGCACATAGCTCCGGGCCCAACTCCAACTTTCACAATGTCAGCACCAGCTTCAATTAAAGCTTTAGTTCCTTCTGCGGTTACAACATTTCCAGCAACGATTGGAATATTTGGTTTCAGGGCTCGGATCAACTTAAGGGCCTCAATCATTTTTATTTGATGGCCGTGAGCGGTATCAACAACTAACACATCGGCGCCCGCAGCGATTAGTGCTTTTGCTTTCGCAGCAACGTCACCATTTACTCCAACCGCACATGCAATTCTTAAATTTTTATTTGCATCTAGTGCTGGCTGATAAAGAGTGGCACGAAGCGCAGCAGTGCGAGTAAGAATTCCAACTAGCTTTCCGGTTTTATCTACAACTGGAGCTAACTTACGGCGCTGAGTATTTAGAAATTCAAATGCTTCGCGTGGTTCGATCGAATCTGGAACTGTTACTAAATCTTTGCTCATAATTAATTGGAGCTGGGTAAATCGGTCTACCCGTTCGCAATCTGCTTCGGTAATGATTCCAACTGGCTTGCCATCTTCGACAACAATCAGTGCGCCATGTGCTCTCTTATTTATCAGGTCAACAGCATCGGCAACAGTTTCAGTTGGTGAAAGAGTTACTGGAGTATCAAAGAAGGTATGTCTTGACTTAACCCATTTAATAACGTCACTAACTATTTCGATGGGAATATCCTGTGGGATAACGGCCATGCCGCCACGTCGGGCAATAGTTTCGGCCATTCTGCGGCCAGAGATCGCCGTCATGTTTGCAACGACTATTGGGATTGTGGTTCCGGTTCCATCATGTGTAGAAAGGTCTACATCCATGCGGCTGGCAATTTCAGATGAGCTTGGGACCATGAAGACATCGTCATAGGTCAGGTCGTGGCTGGGGGTATTTAAGAAACGCACGTGTCGGAACTATACCCCTGCCGATGCGCAAGCGGGAAGGTATTGCTAGAGTCATTGTCATGAGTGAGGACGAGGATTCAACGGACGACATCGTCACCGAGGAGATGCTCTGGGAGCGAATTCCAGAAACTCAAGGGTTAGATCGTGCAAATACCTATTACGAGTTAAGTGCTCGAATTTATGCCCGCGGTCAATATGACGAAGCGCTCGCACTTGCCGAAACTGCCCGAGATATTTATGCCGAACTAGGTTCAGTTGTTCCATCTGATGGTTTAGCTCAGGCGTATTCCGCAATCGGATATAACTTAAATCAATTAAAGCGGATGAATGAAGCCGCAAATGCAATGAGTAAAGCTGTTGACTTACTTCGCGAATCAAAATCTCCATTAGCAATTGATTTGGCTTGCACTCTTGGCGAGTGGTGGTTCTCCTCAAAAGAGTATGAAAAAACAATCGAATGCATGTCCGAATGTGTTCAAGAGCATTTGGTTGATGGGAATGACAGTGGCGCAGCTAATGATCTACATTTAATTGGATGCGCACAACGTGAGTTAAAAGAGTATGGGCTAGCACTTGAATCATTTAGAGAAGCTCGCGATTTATTCAAGAAATTGAAGGAAGTTATAAACGTTGCAAGATGCGATCAAAAAATTGCTCACTGCTTGACAGAAATTGGTGATGGCGACGGCGCAATAATTGCAGCCCAGAAATCACTAGATGTTTTTGTGACTGCCCATGATCACTATCGTGAAACTTATTCGCTCCTAGAATTAGGAAAAGCCCAAATAGTCGCTGGGCTTGGTGAAGAAGGTTTAAATACTTTAGATCGGGTCTTAGAAATTGCAACAGATCATGACAATAAGGATTTTGAATTCATTCTAGAAATTGAGAATCGGATGGCAGATGTTTTGCAATCCTTGGGTCGAGTAGATGAAGCAGATGAGATTCGTCGCCGAATTAAAGCTGTTGAAGAGGTAGTAAAAGAAGATTAATTGTTTAGGTGCTGCATTGCCCAGGCATACATGGCAATTGCACCAGCAGCTGATGCATTCATTGATCTAGTAGAGCCATATTGTCTAATTGCAAGAACTGTTTCACAGATTTCAACGGCCTCATCTGACATTCCAGCCCCTTCTTGCCCAAAGAACAGGACACACTTTTTAGGCAACTTAGTAGTTTCTAACTCTTTTGAAATTGGCAAATTATCAATTCCAATTATCGGAACACTATTTTCGTCACACCAAATTTTAAAATCAGCAACTGTTGGATGATGCAACACATGAAGGTATTTATCTGTAACCATCGCACCGCGCTTATTCCAGTCGCGTTTGCCGACGATATGAACCTTTGAAACATTGAATGCATTTGCGGTTCGAACCACTGAACCAATATTCAAATCATGTTGCCAATTTTCTATCGCTATCTGTAAATCATGTCGCTTAGTATCTAAATCAGCGACTATTGCTTCAACGCTCCAATATCGGTAGTGATCTAAAACATTTCTTCGGTCTCCGTTTGCAAGAAGCTCTGAATCAAAATGTTCTGCCTCAGGCCACGGTTTTGGATGAGGCCCAACACCAACCACTGGATAGAATTCACCAGGTCCAATTTCAGCAGTTGTCATACCCAAACATTAGGGGGAGTTTGCATGAAGCAAAAATCCTGGCTCCCTATTTATTTGATTCTTGGCTTGGTTTGGGGATCCTCCTTTGTATTTATCAAGCTAGGTCTTGAATTCTTATCCCCGGTTGGTGTTACATTTGGCAGATGCGCTCTTGGTGCGATGGTTCTGTTATTAATTGTAAAAATTCGAGGAATCAAACTTCCTACAGAACCTAAAACTTGGTTTATTCTCTGGGTCGTCTCACTACTTCTAAATGTTTTTCCTGGATTCTTATTTGCATACGCCCAGCAAGAAGTAACAACAGTTCTTGCTGGAATCATTAATTCCTTTACTCCGTTGGCCACCCTAGTTTTTATCTTTATCTTCTTTAGATCCGAGAAGATTCAAAACCAGCAAATTCTTGGGTTAGCGGTAGGTGGAGTTGGCGTAATAGTTGTGCTCGGAATTTGGAACGGAATTGGCTCTGGTTCCGGCAATGGAGTGCTCGCCCTCTTCGCAGCAATAACTTGCTACGGTCTTGCTTTCCCAATAATTAAGAAGTATCTGATACCACTAAATCTCACCGCTGAAGCACTTGCCGCAGGACAAGTAACAACCGGGGCACTAACTCTTCTGCCGTTTTATCTAATTGATGGAGTCGCTAGCACCGAATATCGTCTTGGCCCAGTTCTTGCAGTGATGGCACTCGGAATCTTTGGTACTGGATTTGCATATATCTGGAATTTCCAAATAGTAGAACGAGCAGGAAGTTCGGTCGCAAGTTCAGTTACTTACTTAACGCCAGTCGTAGCGGTATTCATTGGATGGATTTTTCTTAACGAGAACATCACTTGGCACGAACCAGTCGGCGGTGCGATAGTTGTTCTTGGAGCAGCAATTTCGCAGGGTAGATTTAGTAAGAAAGTGGCAGAGGCGAGTGATTAAACTAAGGTTAGTTTCTCTCATATCAGCCATTGTCTTGCTGGCGTCATTAAATCCGAGCGCACATGCACTATCGGTTCCAAAAACCTTTAAGAAACTCGCTACTTCTTCGACCCTTGCGAAACCAGGAATCATTGTTTTTGATCCAACAACGCAGACTGAGATTTATTCAGATGCTGCGGATGAGCCTCGTGCTCCAGCCTCGGTCTTAAAAATAATATCTGCGGCCGCAGCAATTTATGCCTTCGGACCTGACAAAGTATTTAATACGACAATTAATTCAACCGAAGATCCTGATGTCTATATTTTGCAGGGCGAGCGTGATCCATGGCTGACAACAAGTGCAAGCGTGGCGGAGGGGTCAAATCGCGCACTGTCTACCAAGCTTATTAATGAAGTCATCAATAGACGTGGCGATTATGCTGGCTTGAAAATTAAGTTTTATGGCATGTTTGATGCTGACATAAAAAGCCTTAGAACTTATTACGGTAACGAAATTAAGTTTGAGAGAATTACTAAGCCACCAGCTTCCCCAGATCAAGAGCCAACAGAGATTTCAAGAGTAACTTCTCCCAAATTGCGTAAAATTCTAAATTTCACTCTTTTATGGAGCGATAATGTGTTGGCAGATCGGGTAGCTCGAAATGCTGCTGTAAAACTGGGCTATTCGCGTGATGATCTAAGTTTAAATCTAGCCTTTGAGGAAACGTTAAATTCTCTTGGAGTGAATACAACGGGTCTAAAGGTTTTCGATGGCAGTGGGCTTTCACGTGAAAACAGAGTCTCTGTCCGAACAGTTGCTGAGCTATTGCTGAAGATTAGAAATGAACCACAGTTCCAAGCTGTTTATGATGGCCTTCCGCTTTCTGGGAAAACCGGAACGCTTAAGAAAAGGTTTCAGGATTCTGCTTCTAGCGCAAAAGGTCTAGTTAAAGCTAAAACCGGTTGGATTAATTCTTCCGTAACTTTAGCTGGGTATATCGAAGCTGGTGAGAGTGAATTCGTTTTTGCGGTTATTGCAAATCGTTTGACTCCAACTGAAACTACTCGGGATCGAGCGCGAAAGATAATAGACAGGATGTTGGCCACCATCGCAAAACCGATTCAAATAGCGCCAGTAGGCTAGGTCCGTGCGTAATCTAAAAATCTCACCATATATCGCTCTGATGAAATTGCGAGTCGTGGAATTACTTCTGGTTACTACATTGCCTGCACTTTTTCTTGCCGCTAAAGGCGTCCCTCCACTTGGGCTGACCATTGCAACACTAATTGGTGGAACACTTGCCGCTGGTGCATCTAATGCATTTAATATGATTATTGAAGTCGATTCAGATCGATTAATGGAGCGCACTGCTAAACGTCCAATCGTTAGCGGCGCTGTAAGTGAAACTCAGGCATTCATCTTTGCATCAGCTTTAACTATTATTTCGCTCCTAATATTCTCTATTTTTACAACCCTCTGGGCAACAGTTTTGACTGCTGCTGCAATTATTTTCTATGTCTTCGGTTATACGATTGGGCTGAAACGTCGCACATCGCAGAACATAGTTTGGGGCGGCATCGCAGGATGCATGCCAGTTCTAATTGGTTGGGCTGCGGTAACAAATTCACTTTCGTTAACTGCCTGGCTTTTCTTTTTGGTAATTTTCTTCTGGACCCCACCACACTTCTGGGCGCTGGCAATTAAATACAAGGATGATTATGCGGCAGCAGGAATTCCAATGTTGCCAGTAGTCGCAACCATAAAATCGGTTGAAAAACAGATGTGGTTTCACACAATTGGAATGTTCATAACTTCGCTTGGGGTTAATTGGAGTGCAGGTCTTCCGTGGTGGTGCTGGGTTATTACTATTGCAATAGCTCTCGGCTTTGGGCTTGAATTATTAAAGATTAACGGCCCTGATTCAAATAAGGCTGCTGCAAGATTGTTCCAATGGTCAATTACTTACTTAAGCGTCTTCTCACTTCTGCTTGTTATCGCAGCGCTTGTTGTAAATCCTTAATCAAATCAGAGGCGTGTTCTAAGCCGACAGATAATCTTGCAAGTGAATCGGTTATTCCCATGGACTCTCGCGTTGTCTGATCTAATCTGCGATGCGTAGTAGAAGCTGGATGAGTAATAAGTGATTTGCTGTCACCCAGATTATTGGAGATATCAATTACTTTAAGCGCATCCATAACTTTAAAGAGCTCTTTCGGTCCGTCAACAATTTCAAAACTTAATGTTGTTCCAGCGCCTGTCATCTGTTTCTTTGCAACTTCATATCCGCTGTGAGTCTTTAAACCCGGATAATTCACAGAGGAGATTTTTGGTTGTTCTGCTAAGAATTCTGCGATTTGTTGGGCGCTCTCATTCATCTTATTTACTCGCATCGAAAGAGTTTCAAGTGACTTAACAAGAACCCAGGCATTGAAAGCGCTAAGCGTTGGGCCAGTGTGTCTAATAAAAGGATTTAAATAATTTTGAATGTAATCAAAACTGCCAAGAATCGCACCACCAAGAACCCGACCCTGCCCATCAATATGTTTTGTTGCTGAGTACATAACAACATCTGCGCCATGTTGTAGTGGCTTTTGAAGTATCGGCGATGCCATTACATTGTCCACGATTACAGTGGCACCAACTTTATGAGCTAAATCGCTAACCATCTTTAAATCAACTATTTCTAGCATGGGGTTACTAGGAGTCTCAATGAATACAACTTTAGTTTTCTTACTTAAAGCTTTCTCCCAGACCTGCTTATCGTTGCCCTTAACAAATTCAACTTCGATTCCCCACTTTGGCAGAATTTCAGAGAGCACTACGTAACAAGAACTGAACATTGAAGCAGCTGCAACAACGCGATCTCCAGTTTCCACCATGCACGCAATCGATGCGAACATTGCCGACATTCCAGAGGCCGTTGCAACACAGAATTCCGCGCCTTCGATTGCTGCCAGGCGTTGCTCGAACATCGAAACTGTTGGGTTTGCAAAGCGACTATATACAAAATGATCAACTTCATCGGTAAATGAATGAACTGCTTGTTCTGCAGTGTCATACGTATATCCACTTGTTAAATACATCGCTTCGCCAGTTTCACCGAAACCAGATCTAGCTAAACCAGCGCGAACTGCAAGAGTTTCTTCGTGCAAATCCCAATCAGGCAATTTCCCATCAGCAGAATTCCCATCTGCAGAATTGGAATATCCCCAAGGTCGATGCTGGTGAGTCATGCACAAAGTTTACTGGGTAGGGTGGTGGCATGGAAAAAGTCGCGATATCAGCCACGGATTTAACGAAGATTTATGGCGAACGAGCTGCGTTATCTCATGGAAACTTTGTAGTCCCAGAAGGTTCAATCTGTGGATTTGTTGGGCCAAATGGTTCAGGTAAAACGACAACTATTCGAATGCTTTTGGGATTAATTACGCCATCTGGTGGAACCGCAACTGTATTAGGTGAAAGTATTTCGCACCCTGAAAAATATCTACCCCAGGTGGGCGCAATGATTGAAGGACCAGCGTTTTATCCAGCACTTTCTGGTCGCGAAAATTTAAAAGTATTAGCCGAACTTGGTGGATTCCCACTATCTCGAGTCGATCAATTATTAGAGAAAGTTGATTTAGCCGATCGCGGCGGGTCAAAGTTTAAAACTTACTCATTGGGGATGAAGCAACGTCTTGGTATAGCTGCTGCGCTACTTCCAAATCCAAATCTATTAATTTTGGATGAACCCACAAACGGCTTAGATCCATCTGGAATTCAAGAAGTCCGTGGAATCATTAGGGATTTAGCAGATAGTGGAACAACAGTTTTCGTCTCATCCCACATCCTTAGCGAACTTGAAGTCATCTGTGAATACTTGGTGATGTTGCGCGAAGGAAAAGTTATTTTCTCTGGCCGGACTCAAGAGTTACTTTCTGGCCAAAAACCAATGATTATTGCTAAGCCAGAATATGACGTTGATTTAACCAATCTTGCAAAAACACTTGGAGATTCAGGATTTAGCGTTTCGATAGTCGATGGCAGTTTACAAATTGATGCAGCACAAGAAGCAAGTGCAACGATAAATCGGTTGGCATTTGAATCCGGAATAACACTGGCCTCAATTTCGGTAGTCCTTCCTACGCTCGAAGAGACGTTTTTTGAGATGACAGGGGATAACAAATGATTCGCGTAGTCATCGCAGAATTGCGCAAGCTTCGCCGCCCAACACTTCTGCTGGGAACTATTGCCACAGTTGGTGGCTTAAGTGCGCTCTTCACCTCGATTATCTTCTTGATGATTGATTCTGAAAATGGAAACGGCGAGCGAGGCGAAAGAATAAGCGCAGCCGAATTGAGTAATTCAATGGGGCTTGTTTATGGCTTTAAATTAGTAGGTGTCTTTCTAGGTATTGTCGCACTCTGCATCTTTGCCTCACAGACCGCACAAGAATATTCTCTTGGGACTCTGCGTAATCTTCTTGTTCGCCAACCTTCACGCATGAAATTATTGGCTGGAAAATTTATTGCGATGAAAATATTTGCGCTAGTAATGGTTCTTTTTGCTGGTGCGCTAAGTGTTGCTATTTCCTTCGCATTGGCGGGACGAGCAAAAGTGGATACCTCTTCATGGAGCTCTTCTGGCGCAATGCAGCTTCTATTTGAAAATACTTTGAATATTTTTATTTCAACTCTCTGTTTTGGTGCACTTGGAATGATTCTTGGTCTTCTTCTGAGATCTCCAATCAGCGCAATTGCTGTCGGAGTTCTTTGGAGTTTAATCCTTGAGAATATTCTGGGAGCTTTGATTAAAAGCACTGCTAAATGGTTGCCAGGTGCCAACTTCCAGAACATCGGTGGTGGTGGAAGTTTAGATTTAAGTTATAAACATTCATTGGCGATTTCTGCGTTATATCTAATCGTTAGTGGCTGCCTTGCGGCGATTTTGTTTAAGCGACGAGATGTTGCTAATTAGCGACACAAGGGATTAGTTTCCGACATTTCTCAGGCAAGCCCTTTACCCTTGGAACATATAACTTCCCTGGGGGCAATGAAAAATGGTTTTTGGTAAAGCGAGTAAGTCACGTAAATCGGTGGGCGCACTCTTAGCGCTTTCAATCGGCTTCTCAGTTTTTACCGCAGATTTAGCAATCTCAAATCCTCCTGCCACTCCTAAGCCCGCCACTCCAACAAAGCCGCCCAAGCCAACTAAGGCCCAGATAGATGCAGCCAAGAAGGCGGAAGCAGAAAAAGCGGCCGCTGCTAACAAGGCAGCCGCAGTATTGAGTAGCGCAACAAAAACTTTGAATCAATTGACCGCGATTGCAAACACCGCACAGGTTGCTTATAACAAAGCAATTGCAGAGCTAAATGTCGCGAAGGCTAATGCTGATGCCGCAGCTGTTCACGCCTTAAAAACCCAGGCCGAAGTTAGTAAAACAAATGCCGTAATTGGAAAAATGGCTTCCAATGCTTACAAACTTGGTGGCGACCTTACAAATATAGATGCACTACTCAGTGCAAATGGCCCACAAGATTTAATCGATCAATTAACTACTCTTGACAATATTGGAAACACAAACACCGTTGCACTGAAGCGATTCAAGGCTGCAGAAAGTGCAGCAAAGATTGCAAAATTAGAAGCTGATCGAACTAAAGCAGCGCAAGAGGCTGCGACCGTAAAAGTTGCAGAAACTAAGAAAGTTGCGGATGATGCCAAAGCAGCCCAACAGAAAGAAGTAGATAAACTTCGCGCTGTTCAAAGAAAATTAGCGGCTGAACTCGCAAAGGCTAAGACTTTTAGAGTAACCCTTGAACAACAACGACAACTTGCACTCCTTGAAGAATCGAATGCAAACACAGCAACAAAAACTCCAAACCAATTTAAAGTCTGGCCAAATAAGGGCTTTACTGGACGAACCACAATTCGTTCCACTGAAGAAATAAGAACCAAGGCAGTCGCATATGCAAAGAAACAAGTTTTAGATCGTAATCCTAAAAAACCATATGTGTGGGGAGCGCAAGGTCCAAATTCCTTTGACTGTTCAGGATTAGTTTATGCAGCATACAAATCAGCAGGATTGGGCTGGCCAACCTGGGGTCGATTAAATGCCGCACTTTATTTCGTGGCGACAAAGCGCGTATCGTTTAATGAATTAGTTCCGGGAGATCTTCTCTTTTATTCTTATGATGGCTCAGTCCAAAATATCCACCACATAACTATTTATGCGGGAAATGGCATGATGTGGGAAGCGAATTCCACAAAAGTTGGTCTTATTTACTCAAATATGTACAGCATCAAGGGCTTAATGCCATCTGGCGGCCGGGTCTAATAGTTTTATAGAGTGCTCCATGTGAGCACTAAAACCCCGGCATTACTAGAGCTACGTAAAGCCGTTCGGATCTGGTTTGAAAAATTAGAGCCAAATTCGAAAGTATGTATCGGAGTCTCAGGTGGTGCAGATTCACTTGCCCTAGCAGCTGCATCAAAACTAGAAGCGAGTAATTTTCCAATTGATTTAGCAGCCGTAATCGTTAATCATGGTTTACAGAAAAACTCTGCTGAGATTGCGCAATTTGCAAAACAGCAATTGGAAAAACTTGGATACCAGGATATTTTTGTTGGTAAAGCAAGTGTTCAAATTACTGATGGACTAGAAGCATCTGCGCGTCGTGCACGCTACAAAGTTTTCCAGCAAGCGATTGAAACCTACAATCCAAAGTATTTCTTATTGGGCCATACTAAGAATGATCAGGCCGAAGGCGTGCTCTTGGGCCTAGCTCGTGGATCTGGGACAAAATCATTATCTGGCATGCAAGAAATTTCAGGAATTTTTCTTAGACCATTACTTCAAATTGATCGTGCAACCACAGAGATTGCATGCCTTGAAGCCAATATCGAGTTTTGGAATGATCCACACAATTCAAATCAAGACTTTACAAGAGTTCGGGTGCGCGAAAATATTCTGCCGATATTAGAAAATGAAATTGGTCCAGGAATTACTGATGCGCTAGCCAGGTCGGCAAAGATATTGCGCGAAGATGCCATGGCACTTGATGGGTGGGCCGAGGGTGTTTTTCGCCAAGTGGATCCACTTGATATCGAGATCTCAACCCTTGCTGACCTTCCAGTTGCGGTTAGGAGTCGAGTATTAAGGCTGGCGATTTATGCCGCAGGAGCGCCTTCGGGAAGTATCAGCGCCGCACATTTAGAGCCAATTGAAGCTCTTGTGAGTGATTGGCGTGGCCAGGGCCACACTTCCCTTCCAGGTGGTGTGAAGGTTTGTCGAATTTCGGGCAGACTTTCGCTCTCGAAACCACAACCTAACCAGCCTGAAAAGTAGAAAGAGAATCTCCTCGTGGATCTAGCAACAACTGGCACAGACATTGATCGCGTAATTGTTACCGAAGAACAAATTCGACTCCGCCTTCTTGAATTAGCAAAACAGGTTGAAAAAGATTACGAAGGTAGAGATTTACTTTTGATTGGTGTGCTCAAGGGCGCGGTTATGACGATGGCTGATTTCGCAAGATCACTACAACGGCACATTGAGATGGATTGGATGGCTGTTTCGTCATATGGTTCTGGAACCAAATCAAGTGGCGTAGTCAGAATTCTTAAAGACTTAGATCGAGATATTTCGGGGCGAGAAGTAATAATTGTCGAAGACATTGTTGATACCGGTTTAACACTAGGTTGGCTGAAGGCAAATCTTGAATCTCGCGGCGCTAAGAGCGTTGAGATTCTAACTATGTTACGTAAACCTGAAGCCGCAAAAGTTGAGGTTGATGTCAAATATGTTGGCTTTGATATCCCTACAGAGTTTGTCGTTGGTTATGGTCTCGACTTCAATGAAAAATATCGAAATCTAGATTTCATCGGCGTTCTAGCAAAGCATATGTATTCATGACCGAGAAGAATTCGAAGAAGGCTAAGCCAACAAGCAAGAGAAAGATAACTTTCACCAAAGCGCGTGCTCGAAAAATCCTTCGCGGTCCACTTTTCTGGATAATTCTTGCACTCATTCTGGTTAGCTTTTTTGGAAGACTTTCATCAAGTGGTGACAAATTTACTAAGGTAGAAACCTCAACAATTCTCGCAGCTATTTCGGCAAATAAAGTTGATTCTGTCCTTGTTATCGACCGAGATCAGAAAATTGAAGTTGTTTTAAAACCTGGAAATTTTGTTAAAGGTTCAAAGAAAATCTATGCCTCTTATGTTGCAGGTGAAGAACCACAGATTATTGAATTGCTGACCAGCAATCCACCGCCAAACAATTGGGATGTAAAGGTTCCAACTCAATCATTTTTGGCATCTTTATTCTTAAGCCTCATTCCGCTTCTGTTAATTGGTTTCTTACTTCTTCTCTTTATGGCAAATGCTCAAGGCGGAAACCGGGTCTTCTCATTTGGTAAATCCAAGGCAAAACTTCAGACAAAAGAGATGCCAAAAAATACCTTCGATGATGTTGCAGGTGCAGATGAGGCAGTTGCAGAACTTACTGAAATAAAAGACTTCTTAGCAGCGCCACAGAAGTATCAAGATATTGGTGCAAAAATTCCTAAAGGTGTTCTGCTTTATGGTCCGCCAGGAACCGGTAAAACACTATTGGCGCGAGCAGTTGCTGGCGAAGCAAACGTGCCGTTCTATTCAATTTCAGGATCTGATTTTGTTGAAATGTTTGTTGGTGTTGGTGCTTCTCGAGTTCGTGATCTCTTCGCTCAAGCAAAAGCAAATGCTCCTGCAATAATTTTCGTGGATGAAATAGATGCAGTAGGGCGCCAACGCGGAGCTGGTTTAGGTGGCGGACATGATGAACGTGAACAAACCCTAAATCAACTGTTGGTTGAGATGGATGGCTTTGAAGCAAATGGCCAAGTAATTTTAATTGCAGCAACTAACCGTCCAGATGTTTTGGATCCAGCGCTACTTCGCCCAGGAAGATTTGATCGCCAGATTCCGGTTGATCGTCCAGACTTAAAGGGTCGCACTGCCATTCTTGAGGTGCATGCGAAGAATAAACCGGTTGCAAAATCAGTTAACTTAGAGGATTTTGCGAAACGAACACCTGGATTCACTGGTGCGGATTTAGCAAATGTATTGAACGAAGCTGCTCTGCTTACAGCACGCGAGAATGCAAAGGTAATCACAACTGCTGCCCTTGATGAAGCTATCGATCGAGTTATGGCTGGACCACAACGCAAGACCAGATTGATGACCGAAGAAGAGCGCCGCATTACCGCTTATCACGAGGGTGGCCATGCGCTTGTTGCGCATGCACTTCCACATACTGATCCGGTTCATAAAATTACGATTATGCCTCGCGGTCGCGCGCTTGGTTACACAATGATCCTGCCTGATGAAGATCGTTATGCAACAACACGAAATCAAATGCTCGATCAACTTGCCTATTCATTAGGTGGCCGCGCAGCAGAAGAGTTAATTTTTCATGATCCAACCACTGGTGCCTCAAATGATATTGAGAAGGCCACAAATCTGGCTCGTGCAATGGTCACGCAATATGGAATGACTGAAAAAATCGGTGCAATCAAACTTGGCGCAAGTGAAGGTGAACCATTCCTTGGGCGCAGCTACGGACACCAGAGAGATTATTCAGAGGAAATTGCAGGCATTGTTGATGGAGAAATCCGAAACTTGATTGAAAATGCGCATCAAGAAGCTTATGAAATTCTTGTTGCTAACCGCGATATTCTCGATGATTTAGTAGAAGTTCTTCTTGAAAAAGAGACACTTCTTAAAGATGAGATCGAGATGATTTTTAAGAAGGTTAGATTAGTTTCAAAGCGGCCAGCATGGACAGGTTCAGAGTCCCGCAAGCCAAGCACTCAACCGCCCGTTGCACTTTCACCTGCAAAACCACAAACACCAGTGGTTGAAGAAGAAGTGGCACCGGTTCGCAAGCCCAGAAAGAAAGTAACTCCACCAAGTGAGTGACATAACTCCGGTTTCGATGGGACCACACGATGGTGGTGCCAAAGGCGAGTTTGATCATAAACGTGCTGAAAAGGCTGTCACGGAATTACTTATTGCAATTGGCGAAGACCCTAATCGCGAAGGTTTACGTGATACCCCTGGTCGGGTTGCGCGCGCATTTAAAGAGAACTTTGCGGGCCTTTGGCAGACACCGGAAGAAGTCTTATCAACAACATTTGATATCGGCCATCGCGAACTTGTAATCGTTCGAGATATCGAAGTTTTTTCACACTGCGAACACCACCTGACTCCCTTTCACGGAGTTGCCCACATTGGTTATATTCCAGGCGAACGTGGGCAGATAACTGGCCTTTCAAAATTAGCAAGACTTGTGGATGTTTATGCCAAGCGACCACAAGTTCAAGAACGTCTAACCTCACAAATAGCTGATGCTATGGTCGAAGTATTAAATCCCGCCGGCGTTATCGTTGTGATTGATTGCGAACATTTATGCATGTCGATGCGTGGAGTGCGCAAATCTGAAGCGAAAACTATTACGAGTGCAGTCCGGGGACAATTACGAGATCCAGCAACTCGTGCTGAAGCTATGAGCCTGATAACTTCAAAAAATCGATAACATGAATTCAGAACGCACTCTCGTGATGGGGATTCTTAATGTAACCCCGGATTCTTTTGCAGATGGCGGTCGACACTTTGATTTTGAAGCAGCAATCAATCGTGCGAAAGAGATGATTTCTGAAGGTGTAGACATAATTGATGTTGGTGGCGAATCAACTAGACCAGGTGCCGATCGAGTAACTGAAGAAACCGAACGAGATCGTGTTATTCCAGTAATTACCGAACTTGCCGAACTTGCTAAAGATGGAGTAACGCTTAGCATTGACACTACGAGAGCAAATATCGCACAAGCTGCAATCGGTGCAGGTGCAACAATTGTTAATGATGTAAGCGGTGGCCTGGCTGATCCAAAAATGGCAGCACTAATCGCAAGCAATCCCAATGTTCAATATGTTGTGATGCACTGGCGTGGTCATTCGAAGGATATGCAGAAAGCGGCCGAATATAAGAATGTAGTTAGTGAAGTTAAAGATGAACTCGATGATCGAGTTATTGCATTAACAAAGTCCGGAGTTTTACCAGAACAAATTATTCTGGATCCTGGAATTGGTTTTGCTAAATCTTCAGCGCATAATTGGGAACTACTAAAGAACATCGATCGGTTAAATCTCTTAGGTTTCCCATTATTGGTTGGAGCATCACGAAAGCGTTTTCTTGGAGATTTACTCAGCGCAGAAGTTGCCGATGATCGAGAGCCAGCGTCTATTGCAATTACAACTTACTTGGCTAAAGCCGGAGTTTGGGGAGTTCGGACGCATTCGGTTAAGCCACATCGAGATGCAATTGCAGTTGTCGAGGAGATGCGTAAATGAGCGATCAAATTAATATCACTGGTATTTCAGCAATTGGTTATCACGGTGTGTTTCCGGAAGAACGCAAAAATGGCCAGAACTTTGTAGTCGATTTAAAACTTATCTTTGATTTAGCTCCGGCTGGGGAGAGTGATGACTTAACCAAGACCATTAATTATGCAAGTGTTGCAGAAATAACAGTTGAAGAAATAACTGGTGAACCAGTTGCTCTTATTG
>JBILDT010000105.1:0-4066 GCA_044352485.1 Candidatus Nanopelagicaceae bacterium | reverse complement strand
CCAAATTGTGTTTCCGACCAACAACTTCTCATTATCTTTAAAGTTGTGGCGCAACTCTTTTACAGTCTCGCGAATCTTTGCTACTGCGCCCTTTGGTAAATCTTGCGCGACGCCGCCAGGACGAACATAAGCCATGTTCATACGAAGGCCAGAGACCATTTCGAAAACATCTAGTACTTTCTCACGTTCGCGGAAGGCAAAGATCATTGGTGAAAGCGCGCCAAGTTCTAATGCTCCGGTGCCGAGAGCAACCATGTGAGATGAAATGCGATTTAGCTCCATCATTAGAACACGAATTTGGCTTGCGCGCTCTGGAATGTCGTTTGTAATTCCTAGAAGTTTTTCTACTCCTAAGCAATAGGCAGTTTCATTGAAAATTGGAGCCAAATAATCCATTCGCGTTACGAAGGTAACGCCTTGGGTCCAAGTGCGATATTCAGTGTTCTTTTCAATACCGGTATGCAAGTAACCAATTCCAGCACGAGCTTCAGTGATTGTTTCGCCTTCGAGTTCAAGAATTAAACGAAGTACGCCGTGAGTTGATGGATGCTGTGGGCCCATATTTACAACAACGCGTTCTTCTTTAGTTTGACCAATTTCAGTTACAAGTGAATCCCAATCGCCACCGGTTACCGAATAAACGCGACCTTCAGTTGTTTCGGTTGCAGATGCGTATGCGTCGTGAAGTGTCATCGGTAAGACCTACGTTCAGATGGGGCAGGAACTGTTGCACCTTTGTATTCAATTGGAATTCCACCGAGTGGATAATCTTTACGTTGTGGATGTCCTGGCCAATCATCTGGCATCAAGATCCGAGTTAAACCTGGATGGCCATCAAAGATAATTCCAAACATGTCCCAAGTTTCTCGCTCGTGCCAATTATTTCCGGCCCAAACTTCGACGAGTGATGGAAGATGTGGATCAGAATCAGGAACGCTAACTTCTAATCTAATCCGACGATTATGTGTCATTGAAAGCAATGGATAAACCGCATGCAGTTCGCGATTTTTATCTTCTGGATAGTGAACACCGTTAACTCCAAGACAGACTTCAAATCGCAGTGATTCGGTATCACGTAATTTCATGGCAGTTTCAAAGAGCTTTTCGCGTTTAATGTGGAGAGTAAGTTCGCCGCGATCCACAATTACTTTTTCAATCGCATCACTGAACTCTGGGTATGCACGTTCCAATTCATCTGCAACTTCATCAAAATAGCTGCCATATGGTCGCTCGCTTGAACCAAAGCTCGCAGCGCTGCGAACTAGCCCGCCAAATCCCGAGGTATCGCCAGAGCCGCTGGCGCCAAACATTCCGATATTTTCGCTCATGTAAGCAGGCCTTTTAGCTGGTGAGTTGGTTTTGCGGCAAGTGCTGCTGCTTCAACTTCTCGAATTACCTGTTCCCGGTTTACACCAAGTTTTTCGCTGCCGATATGTTCGTGCAATTTCAAAATTGCATCCATCAACATTTCTGGACGAGGTGGGCAACCTGGCAGATAAATATCAACTGGAACTACATGGTCAACACCTTGCACAACTGCATAATTGTTAAACATTCCACCAGAAGATGCACATGCACCCATTGCAATTACCCATTTAGGTGCAGCCATTTGATCATAAATTTGGCGAAGAACTGGCGCCATCTTATTGGAAACTCGACCTGCAACAATCATTAAATCTGCTTGGCGAGGTGATGCTCTAAAAACTTCCATTCCAAATCGCGCAGCATCGTAGCGACCGCCACCAAATGCCATCATTTCGATTGCGCAACATGCAAGACCAAATGTTGCAGGCCAGAGTGAATTCTTACGCATATACCCTGCAAGTTTTTCAACTGAGGTTAAGGCAAAGCCTGCCGGTAATTTTTCTTCTAGACCCATTGAATTAATCCCATTCCAATCCGCCGCGGCGCCAAACGTAGACATATGCAACAAAAACTGTTGCAATAAAAATAACCATTTCAACTAAACCGAATAGTCCTAGCTGATCAAAAGTTACTGCCCATGGATAAAGGAAGACAATTTCAATATCGAAAATAATGAATAACATTGCAGTTAAGAAGTATTTAACTGGGAAACGCCCACCACCAGCCGCTTGTGGAGAGGGTTGAATACCGCACTCATAAGCTTCAACTTTTGCCCGGTTGTAACGCTTTGGACCAGTAACTGCAGCTGCAACAATTGAGAAAATTGCGAAGCCGAAGCCAATTGCGCCAATTACCAGGATCGGTACGTATGGGTTCACGGTAAGAGAGTCTACGGGTTTAGGCGTTATAGGTCACAATTTGTAAATGTGAATTCGCAGGGCTTGTAGGAGTTGTGGCATCAATCACGGTTTTACTCCCGTATGAATAGCGACGATACCGAAAGTTAAGTTTTTCCATTGAACGCTTCCAAAACCCGCCCGCTTCATTAAATCTGCAAGGCCGATCTGATTGGGCCAGGCCAAAATCGATTCGGCCAAGTAAACATATGCGTCGGGATTAGATGACACTTTTTTTGCGACCGTCGGAAGTGCGCGCATCAAATAGCGGAGATAAATTGTTCGAAAAATTCGATTAGTTGGTTGGGAAAATTCAACAACCACCATTCGCCCACCAGATTTTAAAACCCGAAAAGATTCTTGTAGCGCTTTACTTGTGTCAGCTGTATTTCGTAATCCGAAAGAGATTGTTGTTACATCAAATTCATTTTCCTTAAATGAAAGTGCGAGCGCATCACCTTGCATAAATGTTAAATCTGGATGGCGCTTACGACCAGCATCTAACATTCCTTTAGAAAAATCTAATGAGATTACTTCTGCTCCGGCATCAGCTAGTGGTCGACTTGAAGATCCAGTTCCAGCGGCAATATCTAAAATTCGCATTCCTGGTTTTGGCGCAACTATCGAGGTGGCAACTTTGCGCCAGGCTTTGGTGCGCCCGAGGCTTAGCAGGTCATTTAGTAAGTCGTATCGACGGGCAACGCCATCGAACATTGCCGAAACCTCTTCGGGTTCCTTACCTAAATCAGCTCTACTCACGCGTATATTCTCGTGGTAGTAGGCTCCGACCACAAATTAAAAGGAATCGAGGTTGGTCAAATGGTTCAGGTTTCACAAGTAAGCACCCTTAAATCTGCGTTTATCACTCGCTCTACAGTGGCATCACAAATTTCTTTGATTCTTACCGGAACCGTTTTCCTCGCCGTGATGGCTCAAATTGCTTTTCCAATTCCCGGTTCTCCAGTTCCATTCACCGGACAAACCCTCGGAGTTTTGTTACTCGGAACTGCATATGGCGCTGGACTCGGAGCCAGCACAGTTGCTTTCTATCTTTTAATGGGCATGGCTGGTGCGCCAATTTTCTCTTCCGGAACCAGTGGAATAGAGCGAATTGTGGGTCCAACTGGCGGTTACCTGGTTGGAATGTTTATTTCTTCACTTGTACTTGGCGCTCTCGCTGGCCGCAAATGGGATCAGAAAATAAAGACCGTAATCCCAACAATGATTATCGGAAATTTAATTATTTTTGCAATCGGACTTCTCTGGCTAAATCAATATACGGGTCAAAGCTGGCTCTGGACTTTTGAAAAAGGTTTCACCCCTTTCATATTTGGTGAGATTATAAAAATTGCTATCGCCAGCACTGCGCTTCCTGCAGTATGGAAATATGTTGCAAAGCGCGCATAAAAAAAGTTATTGATTAATCGTGCCGACAAATATAACTACTGAACTCCTTGGCGCGCATCCAGCGCTCGAGTTAGCAGCCACAGAGTTAGAGCTCACTACTTCATGGATTCGTGGCGGCGATGGGTTGATTGGTTTCGGTGAATGGAGAAGCACCAGCGTCAAAGGCAAGAATCGTTTTCCAGATGCCAGAAAGTGGTGGCACGAACAGCTTGCAACCCTAAAGATAGAAAATAGCGTTCACGGCAGTGGAACTGGTCCAATTCTTTTCTCATCTTTTGCCTTTGATTCTGCCGAAGAATCGAAATTAGTTATCCCAGAGATAATCATTGGAAAACGAGGCGATAAATCCTGGATTACTTGGATTGGCGAAAGGAGTTCGCCAACAATTTCTGACTTTA
>JBILDT010000104.1:0-4114 GCA_044352485.1 Candidatus Nanopelagicaceae bacterium | reverse complement strand
AGTGCTGAACTCGGAACCGGTGTTGGTCATATCTCGGTCCAAACTACTGATGGCGATAATTCAATCATCATCATCCCGCAATCAAATGATTTGGGCGATGCGCAATATATTTCGCGCCACACAAAAACAATTATGGAATCTGATGTTTTGCTGCTGCAGTTAGAACTTCCAACTGATGGAAATTTAGCTGCTGCAAAATTAGCGAAAGAAAATGGTGTAACAGTTGTTCTGACACCTGCACCAGTTGCGCCGCTTGTGGGCTGGGAAGGTTTAGTAGATGTTGTTGTTCCTAATGAAGGCGAAGCAGCAGAGCTAACTGGAATCGAAGGCGATTTAGCAAAGCAGGCTGAGTCCCTTTCTAAATCACTGGGCTGCAAGCAGGTTGTAATAACACTTGGACCAAAGGGCGCATATGTGACAGATGGCGAAAGATCAGAAACAATTTCGGCGCCAAAAGTTACGGCTATCGACACCGTTGGTGCCGGCGACACGATGTGCGCAAATCTTGCAACCAGACTTGCTGCCGGAGATGACATCTTTACCGCAACCAAGTTTGGCGTTTATGCTGCAACCCTGAAAGTCACTCGCAAGGGCGCGGCGATGGCATCACCAACGCCAGAAGAAGTTCAAAGTTTTATTCAATCAAATAGCTAATACAAAACGCAAAATAACCGAGGAGCAGAAATGAAATACACCGGAATAATTAATCGCGATATCTCTGCAATGGTTGCGCGCACAGGTCACTTTGATCGCATCGTTGTTTCAGATGCTGGCTTCCCAATCCCAGCTGGAGTTCCTTGCATCGATCTTTCAATGGGGCCAAATCTGCCAAAAGTTACTGATGTTTTAAAGATGCTGACACTTGAACTTCCAATCGAGCAATTCTGGTTTGCAAGTGAAATTCAACCAAGCGCTGATGGCCGCGCAAAAGAATTATCAGCAATCATGACACAAGCTGAATGCATTCCACTGCCACATGCCGAATTCAAGAAGCTTGCTTACGGCGCAGTTGGCGTGATTCGCACCGGCGATTACTTGGCATGGGGCAACGTTATGGTTGCTTCCGGAGTTGCTTATTAGGCCTTGTAATTTTTGAAGTGGTTCGTAATTGAACCAATTCCATCAATTCCAGTCTTAACTACTTCGCCACCCTTTAGGTATTTCTCTGGCTTAAAGCCCATTCCAACACCTTGTGGTGTTCCAGAGTTAATGATGTCGCCAGCATGAAGTTCCATAACTTGCGACAAATACCAGACGCAGTAATTGATATCGAAGATCATGTCGCTGGTGTTTGAATCTTGACGAGTCTCGCCATCAACGGTGCACCAGAGTCGAAGATTTTGTGGGTCTTTCATTTCATCTGTCGTAACAATCCATGGACCAACTGGATTAAATGTTGGGAATGACTTTCCCTTTACCCATTGGCCAGAACGTTCTACTTGCCAATAGCGCTCTGAAACATCCTGTGAAACTGTGTAACCAAGAATGTAGTCAGCAGCTTCTTCTGGTGACTTCAAATATAACGCGCGCTTCTTGATGACAACGCAAATCTCAACTTCATAATCTGTCTTAACAGAGTTTGGCGGGATGATTACATCGTCGTTACCACCGATGACAGTGTCCGGGGCCTTCATAAAAATAATTGGTTCAACTGGTGGGGTAGCGCCAGTTTCAATTGCATGTTGCTTGTAGTTCAAGCCGATACAAATTGCTTTGGTTGGACGCGCAACCGGAGAACCTAAACGGTAATCCGAAATCTTAACTTTAGGGCGGGCTGAGAGATCAAGCTTTGTAACTTTCTCTAGCGCACCATTCTCAAGTTCAACGCGATTCCAATCCGCAATTACATCATCGACAAAAACCGCTTCGGTGTCGTTAAGAACAACAGCTGGCTTCTCTTTATTGAATTCACCAAGGCGTGCGATGCGCATTTCTTCCCCTTTTTATTGAGATGTCTTGAGATGTTTTGAGTAATTGAAATTTAGTGCCTTAATTAAATATTGCAAAATGGCCAAAATATGAGATAAATGAACTTGTCCTACTTGTTTTAGTAGACTCAGATGTGACCGAGGAGTAGATTCCTCGCATGAGCGAAGAGGTATACAAGAGACGTAGCGAGAATTGGTTCAAGGCCGAAGGCAAGCACGGATATATCTATCGCGAGCGATTTCGAAATATGGGATTTGGGTCAGAAGTTTTCTCTGACAAGCCAGTTATCGGAATTGCGACAACCTGGTCTGAATTAAATCCTTGCAACGCTCACCTCGATCGCGTTGCTGAAGCGGTAAAGCGTGGAGTCTGGGAGGCCGGTGGCTTTCCACTTGAATTCCCAACCATGTCACTTGGCGAACCAGTTATGCGACCAACCACAATGTTATGGCGCAACTTGCTTGCAATGGAGACTGAAGAATTAATCCGAGCTAATCCACTTGATGGTGTTGTCTTACTTGCTGGTTGCGATAAGACGCCACCAGGAATGTTGATGGGCGCAGCATCAGTTGATCTTCCAACCTTAATGATTACTGGTGGACCGATGTTAAATGGCCGCTACAAGGGTGAAACTCTGGGATCCGGAACTGCAGTTTGGAAATATTCTGAACAAATTCGTGCAGGTAAATTAAGCATCGAAGAATTCTTTGCAATGGAATCTTGCTCTGCTCGTTCAAATGGATCTTGTATGACCATGGGAACTGCGTCAACAATGGCATGTGTTACTGAAGCACTTGGTGTTCAACTTCCAGGAAGTGCGGCAATCCCAGCCGTCGATGCTCGTCGCTTCTCAACTTCGCAAGAAGCTGGTCGCCGAATTGTGCAGATGGTTTATGACGACCAAGTTCTTTCAAAAGTATTGACCCGTGAAGCTTTCGAAAATGCAATCAAAGTAAATGCTGCAATCGGTGGTTCAACAAATGCTGTTGTTCACTTGCTTGCAATTGCAGGTCGTATCGGCGTAAAGCTAGATCTTGATGATTTCGACACCCTGGCTCGTGAAGTTCCTGTTCTTGTGAACCTAATGCCATCAGGTAAATACTTGATGGAAGAGTTCTTTGATGCCGGCGGACTTCCAGCAGTAATGAAAGAAATCGAAGGAATGTTGCATACCGAGCACATAACCGTTTCTGGAAAATCAGTAAAAGAGAACATTGCAACTGCCGAATCTTGGAATGCTGACGTAATTACTCCAGCATCTAATCCATTCCAAAAAGCTGGCTCTGGAATCGTTGTTCTAAAGGGATCACTTGCACCAGATGGTTGCGTGCTAAAAGTTTCAGCAGCAACCCCAGAACTCATGGTTCACACCGGCGAGGCACTTGTCTTCGAAGAGATCGAAGATTATTTAATTGCATCTGAAGATATGAATCTTCCTGTTACAAAAGACACTGTCCTTGTTTTGAAGCATGCTGGTCCTCGCGGCTTCCCAGGTTTCCCAGAAGTTGGCAACATGCCAATTCCAAGAAAACTTCTGGAACAAGGAATTACTGACATGGTTCGCATCTCTGATGCACGTATGTCAGGAACTGCATACGGAACTGTTCTGCTTCACACATCACCAGAAGCAGCGGTCGGTGGCCCACTTGCACTTGTTAAGAGTGGCGACATGATTGAACTCAATGTTCCAAATCGTTCAATCAACTTACTTGTATCTGAAGAAGAGATGGCAAAGCGCAAAGCGGCTTGGGTTGCACCAGCACCAAAGCACACCCGTGGTTGGTCAAAGCTTTATTACGAGACTGTGCAACAAGCGCACCTTGGCGCCGATCTAGATTTCCTAAATGGATCTTCCGGTAGCGATGTTGCTCGCCATTCACATTAGTTATAAATAAAACTAAAAAGGTTTAGCGAATTCGCAGTTCTCGGTAGCTTCAAGTTCAAGCAAGCGATTCCACTTTGCGGTGCGATCTGCGCCATGAGTTGAACCAACTTTAATTTGAGAAGCTCGCCAGCCGGTTGCAAGATCAGCAAGCCAAGAATCTTCAGTCTCACCACTTCGGGCCGATACAACAGTTTTAAAGCTATTTGCTTGGGCAGTCGTTAAAACTTTCTGAGTCGCTGTAACTAAACCATTCTGGTTGGCCTTTATCAAAATCGCATTTGCGCTTTTCTCATCAATACC
>JBILDT010000016.1:0-14057 GCA_044352485.1 Candidatus Nanopelagicaceae bacterium | reverse complement strand
CCAATAATTGCGACTTTCGCAGTATCTGGTGGTGCCGTCGACGCAAATACTTTTGAGTATTTGGTTAACTACTTAACCGAAAATCTCGCAAAAATCGAAAAACTTGATGGGCTTTTGATTGCCTTGCATGGCGCCCTAGTTACTGAAGATTTCCATGATGGAGATTCAGAGTTGCTTCGACGTGTCCGAGAGGTAGTTGGAAAAGATATTCCAATTTCAGTCACTATGGATTTACATGCAAATGTAACTGAATCTAAGGTAGCTCTAGCAACAACTATTAGTGGATTTCATACCTGCCCACACGTTGACTTGCAGGAAACTGGAGCTCGAGCCGCAAAATTATTAATGGGCATCCTGAAAAAAGAGCTTGATCCAAAGATGGAATTTGTAAAAATGCCTTTAGTTGTTCCAGCATCTAATCACATTGATTTTGAGCCTGGGACCTATAAAGATGTTCTTGATTTCGCATTTTCAAAAGAGATTGACCCCATTATTGATATCTCAGTTTTCACTGTTCAACCATGGTTAGATATTAAAGAAGTTGGTTGGTCTGTGGTTGTTATCGCCAATAAGTCAAAGGAAAAAGCTTCAATCACTGCACGAGAGATTGCCACAAATATTTGGAGCAATAGAGAGTCTTTAACTTCTACAAGATTGATGGCTCCACGTGAAGCAATTGCGATGGCACTAAACCAAGAAGAAGGTCCAATCGTGTTAAGTGATCTGGCAGATGGAACTATGGCTGGAAGTCCGGGCGATAGCCCCGTAGTGCTTAAAGTAGCAATAGAAATAGAGCCAAACAAAACCGTGTTCATAAGTATTTGTGATCCTAAATTTGCCGAGGCGGCAAAAGAAATTGGTGCTGGCGGAGTTATCTCTTCGGAAATTGGAGCCACATGGGGAAGACATCTTTATGATCCTATAAGAATAGAAGGTCAGATTATTTCGGTTGGTGATTGCGAATTTACATTTACCCAAAAGAGTTATCTTGGAATGAAAATGCAGATGGGCATGACAGCGCTAATCAAAATTTCAAACATCTACCTGGTTGTGACTAGCAATCCGGCAACTACGACTGACCCAGCTTATTATGCCGCGGTTGGACTCGACGTGTTAGAGGCTCAAGTTGTTGTTGTTAAGACTCATGCCGGATTTCGTGATGGGTATCGAAACATAGCTAAGGGATTTCACCTATTAAACACACCAGGCATGAGTTCGGATGACATCAAGAACTTGCCCTACAAAAATATTGAGCGACCTAAATATCCTTGGGATACCAGAATGAATTGGCAGATTTAGCGACCTTTAAAGTCTGCAGCTCGCTTTTCGATGAAGGCAGCAACACCTTCGCGACCATCGGCAGTCTCAATTAGTGGAGCGGTCATTTCAATCTCAAGCTTTAGGGCATCCATAAAAGGTAGATTTAATCCTTGGCGAACTAAATTTTTCAAAACACCTAGCGCAAGAGGTGCTCTTTTAAGAACTTCTGAAACATATTCAGCAAGTTCTTCTTCAAATTTTTCATCATCCAGCACCGAAGAAATCAGCCCACAATTTAGCGCTTCTTCACCGCGAAGCCATCTTCCGCGCATAATCATGTCATTAGCTTTTGCAACACCGATCAATCTAGGCACTATTTGAGTTCCACCGCCACCAGGAAGAAGCCCTAAGTTCGCTTCAGGTAGTCCAAGTTTGGCGCTCTTATTTGCAACAATTAAATCGCAGTGCAGCGCAAGTTCAAGCCCGCCACCTAGCGCGTAACCGTAGATAGCGGCAATGAATGGTTTTGGAATCTCAAAAATGCGATCCGCAATTTTTCCAGCTTCTACTATGAAATCGCCAAAGTCCTTTGCGCTCATTGTTCGATAAGCATCAATATCTGCACCAGCAACAAAGGCCTTGTTTCCAGAGCCCCGCAAAACACAGACTCTTGCATCAGATTTCTCAAATTCATCAAATGCTTTTCCAAGTTCGTGCCAAACCTCGATTGATAAAGCGTTGAGCTTATCTGGCCTATTAATTGTTATGTAAAAAACTCTCTCAACGTTTTTAACAAGAACGACATCAGACATGACTTAGGGACTCTTTTCTACTTAGGATTTTTCGAAAACTTAGCGACGATTGCCTCTTCTACTTCAATTAGTCTTTCAATAAGTTGAGATCTATCGGCACCCTTTGCGCTCTCCAAGAATCTAGTTCCAAATGGATCCAACTTGTACTTAATTAAAGCCATCTTCTCCTCTGAAACCTCATAATTTTCGAAATCTACAATTCTTTCGAGTTCTCTTGTTCTCATGTTTAATTGATGCACGCCTTTATTCGAGATATATAGACAAGCACCCGGACGTAATCCTTTACTGCGTCGCTCTTCCGGCGTCACAAGCGTTCTGCTCGCACTAACAGTTGCGACAGAGTCAACCATGCTTAAGTGGTCTTCATTCATTTGATAGATCACAAAGTTTCTATGCATGTCAGAGACATCGGCCATTCCACCCTGTCCTGGCAATCGAATTCTCTTTCCGGACGGTGAAGTAACCCAGAGATTATTCGTTCTAAGTGATTTATCCACTTGAGCTACGGCAACTACTTCATAATCAATAAATCCTGGCTCGTAATAGATATGAAAAGTATCATCGCCGCCCCAGTGGAATTTAGAAGAGTGATAATCCAGTGACTCCCCTATAGATAGAAGTAAGGGTCTTGCATCTACATCTACATACCCGCCAGCCGTCGTCATAATTACGACTTCGGGTTCCTTCATTTTGGCCAGGAAATATGAACCTTGTGCCAGTGGTGAAACAGCGCCTGCTGAGAGAATCTCACCAGGTTTATAAAGTTCCGAAAGAAATGAAATCATCTTATCTTCGGTCTGAACGGTTTCGCTTTCAGACTTCTTGTATTCATCGATGAAAGAATAAACTTCATCAATTTTAATTCTCGCTGCCTTTTCTACGAAATCGATTCTTTCGGCAGTCGGCAACAAGAATTTCTCATTTAGCCCCTCTTCGGCAAACTGTTTGATCGCCCGATAATCTGTAACATAATGAGGTAAACATGATGTTGGATATGCGCCCATAGGAGCAAGAACTATCGTCATCTCTCTTGTCCTTGGGATAAAAATACAGTTCTGAGTTATTTCAAACTCATCAACTATTTTCTCGACGCTAACGATAATCTTTTTTGCTGCGCCAAGATATGCAGTGTCTAACCCCCTGGTGCCTCGAATCAGAACATTTCCATGTCGATCTGCTTCTTGAGCATGAACGATGAAGTAATCGATATGTAACGCTTCTGTTCGCGCAAGACCGCTTCCATCATTCAAAGCTTCGTAGGTATTGAAGGCATTGGTTGTTGGTTCTTTAAATATCGAATATGGCAAATTTCGCATCGCCGCTTCACAAGCATTCATCAAAGTCAAAGCGGAATATTCGTGGGTGACTAATTCATCATTCTCCAAAGCTTTTCGAAATCTAGGAGCCAATCCAAATATATCTAGACTCGAGAAACAGAATGATAATTCAGTAACTTTTCCTGGAACTTCAAGAAACATTTCTAATGGAATGTTTCCGCTCCATGCAATCATGTGCAGATTCTTGACGCTCGAATTCTTGATTTCATGAACCAGTGCCATTGGAAGACGCGTGAATAGCGCGCCTCCTAGCGCAATTGAAGATCCATCTGCAATATCAGAGACAGCATCTTTTATTGAAGAAACTCTACTCATGGTCAAATATTCTTAGGCTTAGAGATAATCCCTTTAGCGAAGTAATCAGATAGCTCAGATTCGTTTAAGTCGAAAAACTCTCGCGCCAATTCATCAGCATGCTCTGAGAAAAGTGGTGGATGCTTTCTGATCTTTGAAGGAGTTCCACCAAATTTCACCGGAATACCAAGAGTCTCTAGAGAGCCTGCAGTTGGGTGAGGAATTGAAACAATCATCTCGTTATGAAGCACTTGTGGGTCCTTAGTTACAGCTTCGTAGTCTTGGAGCGGTGCACACCACAAATCCTTTTCTAGCAACTTCTCAAGCAAGTCATCAACTTTCCAGTTGATAGTTTTGGCATCAATTAATCTCTTATATTCATCTCTCTTGCCAATTTCATTTTTGCTTTCGAGGTTCATAAACTCTGGAATATCGAGCACTTCGCCGATTTCAGATAGTGGGTTCATAGCAAGAGCTATCCAGCCATCAACGCATTTATATAGACCATATGGGGCGCCGGTCCAAGGGTTTGCAATTCCAGAACTACTTCTCTCTGGTTGAACCCGATTATTTAAAAATGCCGTGAATTGATCAAGTTGCGTAGTCAAAATCGAACTCATCAAATTCACTTCTACAGTTTGACCTTCACCTGTATTCATGCGTGAAATTAGCGCCGCTAGCGTTCCATAAACGATGTGGAAACCGGCGGTCAAATCTGCGATTCCGGCAGCAATAGGAGTTGGTGGATCTTCTTTTCTACCGATTACCGTTGGAAATCCGGTAATTGCTTGAGCTAACAAATCTTGGCCCGGTCTAGTTACGTAAGGTCCACTGCTTCCATATCCCGAACTAGAAACCACGATTATGTCCGGATTAGTCTTCTTTAAAGTGTCATAGTCGATGCCGAGTCGCTTCATAACACCAGGTCTGAAATTTTCAATGACAACATCTGCTTTATCGCAGAGTCTTTTTACAAGTTCCAGTCCCTCCTTAGATTTAAGGTCAATTCCAATGCTCCGTTTATTTCTATTGAAACACATGTAAGAAATGGTCTCGCCACCAGCATAAATTCCACCCAAGGCAAAATTTCTCATCCAATCGCCGCCAGGTGGTTCGATCTTTACAATCTCTGCACCCATATCCCCAAGAATCATTGTCGCAAAAGGTCCCTGTGCTAACTGCGTAAAATCAGCAATTAGAATTCCTTCTAGTGGTCCAGTTCTGCTCACGTTATGTGCACCTATTCTCTTATGATTTTTTTACTTGGAAAAACTCTTTTTAATCTGCAAGATATCTTCAGTTGAGTCATATCGATAACATCTAGCGGTTGCGCCACCATCAACTGCGATTGATTGTCCAGTCAGGAAGGATGCTTTCTCTGATAGCAAGAATGCGACAACTTCTGCGATTTCGTTAGGCTCACCAAGTCGCTCGAGCGGATGAATTATCGCCATGTCCAACTCTGCTTTTGCTGAATCTGCTGCGTCGGAGATCACTTGGCTGAGCATTTCTGTTCGGATAGCTCCTGGTGCGATTGCATTCGCACGTATGCCAAGTGGTCCGTATTCGACGCAAATGTATCGAGTCAATGCATCTACTCCGCCTTTTGCTGCATCGTAAGCAGCCCAGCCATTAAATGCTGATCGGCCATGGATTGATGAAATGTTTACGATAGAACCTGAAATTTTATTATCTATAAATGACTTTATTGCGGCAGAACAACCCCAATACACGCCCATGAGGTTTACATCAAATAATCTCTGGACCTCGGCCGGTTTAGGATCATGCAGATTCCCGCCGAGAGCAATTCCCGCGTTGTTGACCCATGAAGTTAAGGGCGCAACTTTTGAAGCTTCTTTCGCAGCTTTCTCGAAAACGCCATCTTTGCAGAGATCCTCGTTGATAATTAGCGCTGAATTTCCAAATTCTTCGGCAGCGGATTTTGCTAGATTACTATTGTTTTCAATACCAACTACAAAGTATTTCTCTGCAACTAGCTTTCTAATGATTGCTCGACCAATTCCAGAACCTACTCCGGTTACAACCGCACTATTTTGCACCTATCCCCCTAGCATTTAAATTGGTAAGCGTTAACTTATTATTTGGACTTCACCTTAGAAGAAGTTTGATCTACGAGAACCGCAATGATTAGTGCTGCTCCAAGGGCAGTGGTCTGGCCATACGATGGAAGTTGCATTTGCGCAAAACCATTAGAGAGTGTTGCCAAAATTCCAACCGCAATAGCGGTGCCAGCAACAGACCCGCGCCCGCCAGCCAGACTAGTTCCACCCAAAATCACTGCTGTAACGACAGATAGCAAGTATGAAGTTCCTAGTTGAGGCGAAGCTGAACCTAATTGGCTCACAAGAACGACTCCGGCTACTGCAGCTGAAAGACTGCTAACCACATAAAGACCAAGCGGAAGCATCTTTGTAGAAATTCCAGAGAGGCGCGCCGCTTCTTTATTTCCGCCAATCGCGAAAATATTTCGGCCAACCACAGTTTTTCTCTCGATGAAATAAGCTAGCGCCATCACGAATACAACGATGATTACGAGAACTGGAATACTGAAGACTTTGGTATATAGAAACCAGTCAAACAAGGGATCGCGAATTGAAACTGTCTGACCTGCTGAAAGAATGAAGGCAAGTCCGGAGAAAAACGACATTGTTCCGAGGGTTGTTATAAAGGGGTTGACACCAAGTTGGACAACGATGAATCCATTCAGGGCACCTATCAACATTCCAATCGAAATTGCTATCAAAACAACCAACCAGCTAGACATACCGGTAGCTAGCAACTTGCCAACTATCACAGTCGTTAAAGCAACAACGCTTCCTACGGAAACATCAATTCCGCCAGAGATGATTAGCGGTGTCTGCGCGGATGCCATGATTCCTAGAGCTGTTGCACCAACCAAAATTGTTATTGCATTGTCAAATGTGAAAAAATACTCGGGGCTTTGAAATCTGAAGAAGATGATCATTAAAATCAGCATCAGTAACAGACCCTGCCTGCGGAAAAAACTTCCAAAATCTATTTTTCGTTTAGCATCTCCCGAAAGGGTCTCTTTCTCTGTTTTTTTGCTCATGATGCTTCCTCCAAATAAGCTGCACGTGCAACTTCTTGTTGAGTAGGGTTGGTTTTACTTAAAGTTATCTTTCCCTTGCGCATTACTTCGATTCGATCCGAAATCTTTAGGACTTCCTCGATGTCGCTGCTAATAACCAATACCGCAACTTTTTCATCATGCGCTAATTTTTGAAGTAACTCGTATATCTCCAGCTTTGATCCGATATCCACTCCGCGCGTAGGATCATCTAAAATCAGAATTCGACATCCTGTCAGCAACCATCTAGAAAGTAGAACCTTCTGTTGGTTGCCTCCGGAAAGCGATAAAACCGCATTTTCAATATTCTTAGTCTTAATTGATAAGTTATCGGCCCAGAGCTGACCTGAGTCAGTCTCAGATTTGGATTGGATTAATCCTAATTTTGATAACTTGCGCAAGAAAGCAAGAGTTATGTTCTCTTTAATGGACCTCTCTAAAAGTAGTCCTTGGGCGCGCCTTTCTGCAGGCACATAACCAATGCCCATATCCATCGTGGATTTAATGCTTCCAAGCTTTAGGTCATTCCCGCCAACTGTTATTCGCCCGGAAGTAGGTTTAGTTGATCCGAAAAGTGTCATGCCAAGTGAGTCCCGGCCGGAACCGGCAATTCCATAAACGCCAAGAATTTCCCCAAATTTCAGAGTTAAATTTGTTTCAGATATTCCATTTGATGTCGATAGATTTTCAACTTTCATTGCAATCTCTGCATTTTCACTAGTGATTGCTGATGCTTTAACTGAATCAACGGTGGTATGTCCAAGCATTGAAGAAACAATTCTCTCCTTGTTTCCTTCGCTCTTGCTCATCTCATCTACTAGTTTGCCGTCTCGTAGAACTAGAACTCTGTCAGCTATATTTAATACTTCATCTAATCTATGGCTTACAAAAACTATGCCAACGCCTTGATCGCAGATTGTCTTCAATAATTTTAATAATCTTGTCGCTTCTATATCACTCATAGGCGCAGTAGGTTCATCAGTAATCAGAACTTTGGCACCAGGGGTAAGGGATCTGGCGATTTGCACGAAAGCGCGATAAACCACTGGCAGATCACCTACGTTTTGATGTAAATCAATTTCGTCTAAACCTAAACTCGATAATCTCTCCGATGCTTTTCGCTCCATTGAAGCATAATCAACTAGGAACGGAATCTTCTTATGTGGATAGTGTCCCAGTAAAACGTTAGTCATCACGTCTAATTCTGGACAAAGTTGCAACTCTTGTGAAGCCAAACGTATGCCTGCTGTTTCCGCAGCTCGCGGACTATTCAAAACTACTTCTTCTCCGTCAACAATAATTTTTCCTGAATCAGGTGAAACTAAACCCGCTGCAATCGCAGCTAGTGTCGATTTACCAGCACCGTTCTCGCCAACCAGACATAAGATTTCACCTGGATACACTTGAAGCGAAACATCAGAAAGTGCTTGAACGCCAACATAACGCTTGCTAATCGAATTTAATTGCAAAATAGGGCTCTTGCGAGCCCTATCTTGCTGATCGTTAGCGACCAATTTTTCCTATTTTCCTAGTTTCAGCTTATTAGCAAGCTGACTTTGGATAGTACTTTCCAACATTCTTCGCTGTAAGAAGAACTGTAGGAAGAACTACGTGCTTAGGAACTGATTGCTTGTTAATTAGACCCATTACGGCAGGAATGAGGTATTTTCCGTAATTTTCAGGGAAGTAAGCAACGCTTCCATAAAGCTCACCACTGCAAATGTTTGAAAGCAGTGAAGCGCCTTGACCTACAGCTAGCAGGTTATTCATATCGCGGCCAGAAGCCTTGTATGCCTGAACCATTGCAACTGTGTTGTCATCATTAATTCCGCCGAGAATAATCTTGGCATCCTTTGGAATTGTTTGTAGCGCATTACCAGTGTTTACGTTTGTCTTAGCTGGATCTGCGCCTTGGGTTGGAACATCAATGAAACGGTTTGATGGGAAGTTTGGCTGTACTTGGTTTACGCCAACATAGTATCCATCCATACGTTGAATTGAGTTCAATCCACCCTCTTTAAGTGAGCCAATTAGCAAATAAGGTTCAACGTTCTTACCCCATTTTCTTAAGGCTTCCTTCATCAATCCGGCACCGGCCATTGCGCCGGCCTTGCCATTATCTACATCTACGAATGGAACTCCTGGGTGAACAACGAATGTTGCAACCAATGGAATCTTTGCATCTTTCATGGTTCGAACAGCACCAGGTGCTGCAGCTGCAACAACTTGAGCAGCCATTACACCGTCATACTTCTTCTGAATAAATATCTTTAGGTTCTCTTGAACCTTGATTGGATCAGCGTTATCAGAAAGGATTTCAACCTTTACGCAGCCCATTGCTTTGGCTGTTGCAAGCATTCCCTTTCTAACGATTAGTGCAAAAGACTCATTGTCAGAGAAAATATCAAACCCAAGTTTGTAGGTTTTTCCTGCGCAAAGTTCTTTTGTTGGCTTTCCAAGGAACTGCTTCCAGTCTGGAGCCGCTGCCTGGGCATTTTGTACCGACAGCAGTAGTGCGGCGACAGCTAGAACTGAAACTAACTTCTTTCTTGCGATCATGATTCACCTTTCAGTTGATTTGGCGCCTCGATCTGCACTTTTCTGAACATGGAGTTCAAAAGGGGCATCCCACTGGCTATTGCGAACCCTAGCCGCCACCCCCGCCCATATGTCAAGCGTTTGACTACTCAATTTCATATAAACTTTCGTTATTTTTCTCTAGTATCAAGCGATTGATGAGCAAAATCTTTACCTCGCCGAGGGTCTTTTCAAGGCAGGACTTTGGGGACTAGCATTCTGACCACTTCCCTTCCAATGAACCAGCTATTTTCTGATCTAAGTTTCTAAAAGGAGCCTTCTTTATGCTTTCCCTCAGTAATGGCGTTATTTCTATAAGGGTTGATGAAAACTTGGGCGGTGAAATCCGCTCAATAAAAATGGGTAAGAGTGAATTCTTGGCGGACTTCGATTGGTCGAGCCCGATTCAGAGTAGTAAGTCTTCAACTTATGGAAGCGCGATCCTGGATTGGCTATCGGAATACCGGGGCGGATGGCAGGTTCTTTTTCCAAATGCCGGAAATGAAAACACGGTCATGGGAGTACCACTCCCATTTCATGGAGAATTTGGCAGGACAGAAACGACAGTAGTTTCCAAGAAAAAAAGCGAGTTAGTAATTAAGGCTGGCACAAGATTGCCTTTAGTTTTAACCAGAACTTACAAACTCGTGCCAAACAAGCCGATACTTCAAATTAAACAATCTGTCTCAAATGAATCTGATTCTCCGATTCCTTTTATCTGGGGCGAGCATCCAGCATTCTCTCTGCCTCGCGGATCAAAAATTAATCTCCCCACAGGTCCAATACTTGTCGATGCAAACGAAATGGGCGAACTCCAAGATGTAAAACCTGGATCAACCGGAACTTGGCCAACTGTGCCAGATCGCGTTGGTGGTCAAATAGATTTATCAGTTGTTCCTGAAGCGGACATAGAACGATTGTGTTATCTGCATGATCGACCAGAAGGTTGGGCAGCTATGCAGCATGGGAAAAAAGTAATCGGAATTTCGTGGGATTTGGAAGCATTCCCGCACTTATGGTTCTGGCAAGAAATCGGCGGTAAGGGATTCCCGTGGTTTGGAAGGGCCCAGATAACAGCTATTGAGCCTGCTTCTACCTGGCCTTCATTCGGGCTAGAGGCAGCAGTAAAAAGTGGTCAGGCCTTTTACTTAAAGCCGGGCGAGGTTCGCAGCGCTTGGACAACCTTCTCGGTATCGACCGTGGCGGCCAAAGATATTATGAAAATAAAGTCCGTTGATTCCAAGGGAATATTCCACACCAAATAATGAAAATAATGAAATAGGAGCAATCTATGGAGAAAAATCTCGCAGGAAGAAACGCAGTCGTAACTGGTGCAGCAATGGGAATTGGTCGTGCCACCGCGGAAGTTCTTGCTGAAAGAGGTGCGCGCGTAATTGCACTTGACTATAACGAAGCCAAATTAAATGAGTTAATTCCAATTTGGAAAAGTGCTGGCCTAGATATTACGCCCATGCAATGTGACGTTACAAGTGCAGAAGCAGTCTCTTCAGCCTTCAGAAAAATTGGTGAAATTTTTCCTAAGTTATCAATTCTGGCAAATATTGCTGGAGTTGTTCGTTACGGAAAAATAGAAGATCTAAGTGAGGCTGACTGGGATTTTCAATTAGATACAAATCTCAAGGCGATGTTTCTAACCTGTCGTGAAGCAGTAAAGTTAATGAGAGCGAATGGCAGCGGTTCAATAATTAACATCTCAAGTGTCCAGGCCATGGCTAGCCAGCAAACGGTTGCTCCTTACGCAGCATCCAAGGGTGGCGTGATTTCCTTTACAAGATCTATCGCGCTCGATTATGCGGCGGATGGAATTAGAGCAAATGCAGTTCTGCCTGGTTCAGTTGAAACTCCAATGCTGCGGGCCGCAGGCGAACAATTCAATCCTTCAGATCCAGATGGCGCAATGAAGAATTGGGGAGCACTACATCCGCTTGGATTTTTAATTCAGCCAAGAGATATTGCGAATGTAATTGCATTTCTCGCAAGCGATGAGGCGAGAGTTATCACCGGTGCACCAATAATTGCAGACTCTGGATTGCTCGCGGGTCTCGGCGTTTAAAACTAACCCCACTGAATCATCACAAATTAGGAGATAAAGAATGATAGATACAACAAAGAAATTGAATTTGGATAAGGTCGAGGTAATTGCGGGCGGTGTTGACCACAGCGAAGGGGTAACCGTAACGCCAGATCAAACAATCTACTGTGGTGGTGAAGCTGGTCAGATTTATCGAATCGACAATGATGTTCCGGTAGAGGTCGCGAATGTAAAAGGTTTCATGCTTGGATTAGCCAGCGATGCAGAGAACCGAGTTTATGCAATCGACAACGCAAATAAATGTGTCTGGCGCTATGACCCTAAGAGCAATTCAACTGAGAAGTGGCTAGAAGGCCCTAAAGATAATCCTTTGAATGTCCCAAATCATGGCTCGTTCGGTCCTGATGGAAGTTACTACTTGTCTGATTCAGGCGACTGGGCGAAAAACGATGGAAAGATCTGGGTTAAGAGACCAGGCAAATCAATTGAGATTTTTACTACTCAATCTAAAAACTTCCCAAATGGCAATGCGGTTTCAAGAGATGGCACCAAGCTATATGTGGTTGAGTCCGAGCCAAGTGCAATTTGTGAAATAGAGATAAATTCAGATGGGACTGCTGGTCAGAGAAAAGTTCTCATTGAATTAGGGCTCTATGTTCCGGATGGAATTAGAGTCGCTGCTGATGGCTCATTAATTATCAGTTTCTACGCTCCTAACCTAATTGCACGGTGGAGTCCTGCAGGTGGACTTGAAGCGCTAGCTAATGATCCCCAAGCAGTATCTTTGGCCGCGCCAACAAACCTTGAATTCTTTGGCGAGAATCTCGATGTCATGATTTTTGCAAGCCTGGCACGATGGCAGTTATCGCGCGCTAAATTAGGAATCAAAGGTGCAAAGCCGCATTACCCAGATAAGGTTGCCATCGGGAATTAATAGAGTTGATAAGATTTGCCGGTAAAAATGATGCAGTCGATTAGGAGCAAATTTTGGCTTCCAAGAAGAGCTCTACGCTTCAACGAAAAGCGACTCTGCGGGATGTTGGGCTGCTGGCAAAAGTTGACCCCAGCTTAGTTTCAAGGGTTCTAAACAATGACCCTAACGCCACTGCTTCGCCAGCTACCAGAGCACGAATTATATCTGCCGCAAAGAAACTCAACTACACAACCAATTTCTCTGCCCGAAATCTTAAGATGGCGAGGACTTTAACAATCGGACTATTGCTGCCAGATTTAACAAATCCGGTGAATGATTTGGTTGCACACGGGGTTCAAGAGCGAGCCGCAGAATTAGGCTACGGAGTAATAATTGCAAACCACTCTGACATTGGTGGTGACAGAACTATTTCGCAAATGCTTACACAAGGCCACGTAGATGGGGTCATTGCTTTCGTTCACAGCATTAATGACGCATTTATGGAGGACCTGTCAAGAAATAGCAATGGAAGAATTCTTCCAATGAATGGAAAAATTAAGGGAATAGATTCGAGTGTGTCCTTGGATGATCCCAAAGCTGCTGAAATGTGCGTAGAACACCTCGTAGATCTCGGACATCGGAAAATTGTCGGAATCTTCGCATCCATGTCCAACGACTCACCAAAGCGACGTGTAGTGGGATTTAAAAAAGCCTGTGCAAGATACAACATTCAACCTAATATAGTTTTTACTCAAGGCTATTCTTCTCACGATGGCTACTTGGCAACTCTTGAAGCAATTACTAAGTATTCACCGACCGCAATCTTCCCATCTTCAAACTCATATGCTCTTGGAACTTACAGAGCGCTCTACGAAAAGAAGTTTCGAATTCCAGAAGATGTTTCTGTGATTACATTGCACAATTCAGCACTAACTGAATATTTGTCTCCTCCACTTACAAGCGTTCGGCTTCCAGCAGAAGAGATGGGTAAAGTTTCTGCGGAAAAACTCATCGATATGTTAAATGGGAAAAAAATCAAGCATTTGATTGTTGATGGCAAGCCTTCGCTGGTATTGCGTGGATCAACTGCGCAAATTAAGAACTAATTCGGAAATTTGAAAAGGTAAGGGAGTTGATTGATTAAATCGTGTCTATGTCAGATTTAGTTTCACAGTTAACCGCCCTGTTGGGCAGTGATGTTGTGCGAAGCGATGCGGTATCACTTCAGGCCTACAGCCGTGATGCGACTCCAATGTTTGAAGGACTTCCTGAAGTAATTGTGGCCCCTAGAAACACCCAAGAAGTTTCCAAGATTGTTAAATTTGCTCACGACACCAAGACGCCGATAATCGCAAGAGGCGCGGGTAGCAATTTATGTGCAGCCACCGTTCCACTAAATGGTGGAATCGTAATGAGCATGACAAATATGAATAAGGTTTTGGAAGTTTCCAAATCTGAAATGATTGCCATTGTTCAGCCTGGTGTGACTAATTTAGATTTAGATCAATTGGTTGAAAAAGAAGGTCTGCGCTTTGTGCCAGATCCAGGGTCACGAAATGTTTCAACAATCGGTGGAAATGTTGCGACGAGCGCTGGTGGATTGCGTGGGCTTAAATATGGAACAACCCGAAATTACATTTTAGGTTTAGAAGCAGTACTTGGGACTGGCGAAATTATTCGCACCGGTGGCCGCTTGGTAAAG
>JBILDT010000103.1:0-4142 GCA_044352485.1 Candidatus Nanopelagicaceae bacterium | reverse complement strand
CAGATATATCGCCGTTGACGGTGGTATGAGCGACAACATCCGCCCTGGACTTTACGGTGCGAAATATTCTGCAATTCTTGCAAACCGCACATCAACTTTGGCTGCAATAAATTCCAGATTAGTTGGGAAGCATTGCGAAAGCGGCGACATCATTATTCGAGATATAGAACTCCCTAGCGATATTGCACCGGGTGATATTTTGGCGATTCCAGCTACTGGGGCATACGGCCGAAGCATGGCTAGCAATTACAACCACATGTTGAAGCCAGCAGTGATTTCGGTAGCAAATGGCTCGGCCCGAACCATCTTGCGCAGGGAAACTGAGGCAGATTTACTTGCTTTAGATGTAGTTGAGGCACCCCGCACTATTAAATAGCGTTCGGCTTATAAATAGCGTTCGGCATCGGGAAAAAATAGGGGAGAATAGCCCAATGAATTCGCAAAAAACTCTTCGCGTCGGCATGCTCGGCTGCGGTGTTGTCGGAAGCGAAGTTGCCCGTTTAATCGGCGCCAACCAGAAGGATCTGACAGCAAGATCTGGTGCAAAGTTGGATTTAGTAAAAATCGGAGTCCGCAATCTGGCTCGGCCAAATGTTGCAAAAGATTTGTTGACTACAGATCTTGAATCGATTGTTAAAGATAAAAACATTGATTTAATTATTGAAGTTATTGGTGGAATCGAGCCAGCAAGAACGTTAATTTTAGAAGCCTTTGCAAATGGCAAATCTGTTGTAACTGCTAATAAAGCACTTCTTGCCAAGCATGGTGCTGAATTATTCGCTGCGGCAGATAAGAGCGGCGTAGATCTTTACTACGAAGCTGCAGTTGCCGGCGCGATTCCAATCTTGCGCCCACTTCGTGAATCACTTGTTGGCGACCACGTCCAGCGCATTATGGGAATTGTTAATGGGACTACAAATTATATTTTGACCAAGATGGATGAATCCGGTGCGGCTTTTGCTGATGCACTTGCTGAAGCGCAAGCACTTGGCTTTGCTGAAGCAGATCCAACTGCAGATGTTGAAGGTTTTGATGCGGCAGCAAAAGCTGCAATTTTGGCAGGCCTAGCTTTCCACTCGCGGGTTACTGATTCTGATGTTTATCGTGAGGGTATTACAAAAATTACTGCCACAGATGTAGCGGTTGCAAAGTCATTGGATTTAGTTGTTAAGTTATTGGCTATCGCTGAACTTACAAATGAAGGCGAGATAAGTGTTCGCGTTCATCCAACTTTGATTTCTAGAAGCCATCCCTTGGCATCGGTCCGCGAGGCTTTCAACGCAGTATTCGTTGAATCCGAATCTGCCGGCGCAATGATGTTCTATGGCCGGGGCGCAGGTGGCGCACCAACAGCTTCAGCAATTCTCGGAGACTTGGTTGCAGTTGCACGTCATCGAGTAAGTGGTGGACTTGGACCACGCGAAAGTGATTATGCGGATCTAGATATTGCCCAAATGGGTTCAACAAAAACTCGCTATTTAATTCGTCTTGAAGTTGCAGATCGCCCGGGAGTTCTTGCGGCGGTTGCACAAACTTTCTCTAAGCATGATGTTTCAATTCAAACTGTGCGCCAAACTGGCCGCGGTGATAATGCAGAGCTAATTGTCATGACTCATAAGGCAGCAGATTCTGCCCTAGCAGCAACTGTTGCTGATCTTTCAAGTTTGGATGCAGTTAAAGATATAGCGAGCGTTCTTCGGGTTGAAGGAATGAGCGCATGAGTATTTTCAAGAAAAAAGGTGCACACCAATGGCGCGGAGTAATTGAGGAATATCGCCATCGCTTGCCAGTTTCTTCAAAGACACCAATTGTGTCGTTGCGTGAAGGTGGGACTCCACTGGTTAATGCCTGCGTTCTCTCTGCAATGTTAGATAATGAAATTTGGCTAAAGGTTGAAGGCGTAAATCCAACTGGTTCATTTAAAGATCGCGGAATGACAATGGCAATTTCAAAGGCAGCAGAAGCTGGTGCGAAAGCAGTTATCTGTGCATCAACTGGAAATACTTCAGCAAGCGCCGCTGCATATGCGACAAAGGCCGGAATGCGTCCAGTTGTTTTAGTTCCTGAAGGAAAGATTGCAATGGGCAAACTTGCACAAGCAATCGCGCATGGTTCATCCCTGTTGCAAGTAGATGGAAACTTTGATGATTGTTTAAATCTGGCCCGTGAATTATCAGAGAATTACCCAGTTGCGCTAGTTAATTCAGTTAATCCATATCGAATCGATGGTCAGAAAACTGCAAGTTTTGAAGTTGTAGATATGTTGGGTGATGCACCGGATCTGCATGTGCTACCAGTCGGAAATGCTGGAAACATAACTGCATATTGGATGGGCTATAAAGAGTATTTCAAGGATGGCCTAGCCAAGCAGTTGCCACAAATGTGGGGATTTCAAGCCGCAGGTTCCGCGCCAATTGTTTTAGGTGAAGTTGTGAAAAATCCAGAGACAATTGCAACTGCAATTCGTATCGGAAATCCTGCATCTTGGCAGCAAGCCGTTGAAGCACGTGATTCATCTGGTGGCTTAATTGATTCAGTAACTGATGAAGAAATCCTTGCTGCATATCGTTTGGTTGCAGCCAAAGAAGGAATCTTTGTCGAGCCATCTAGTGCAGCTGGAATTGCTGGCTTAATTAAGAAAAAAGCTGAAGGAAAATTACCAAAGGATAAGCGAATCGTTATTACTGTAACTGGAAATGGTTTGAAAGATGTTGGTTGGATTTTAGATCACGCCGAAGCGCCAACTGTTATTCCAGTTGATGTGAAACGCGCCGCCGAAGCGATTGGACTTGCCTAATGTCTAGTGCAAAGAACCGCCTAACTTTTAAAGCAACAATGGCACAAGTGAGTGTTCCTGCCACAAGTGCAAACTTGGGGCCAGGTTTTGACAGCTTAGGTTTAGCTCTCGAATTGCGCGATCGTTATGCCGCACAGGTTTTAGATGATGCAACATTTGATGTTGATGTAACTGGCGAGGGCAGTGCGGATATTAAAACTGATAAAAACAATTTAGTTATCAAAGCGATGCTCCATGGTTTTGAACATATGGGGCAGAAACCTAAAGGAATTGCGCTTCGACAATTAAATGTGATTCCACATGGCCGTGGTCTTGGTTCTTCAGCTGCCGCAATTGTTGGCGGATTAGCACTTGCCAGATCTTTGGTTCTTGGTGGCGAACAACTTTTAACTGATGAAGAGATGATTTCACTTGGGTCCGAACTTGAAGGACACCCAGATAACATCGCAGCTGCAGTTCTTGGCGGTGCAACAATTGCCTGGGTTGATAGGACTTCAGAGAATTCAGGACATGGCGTCGCAATTAAAGTTGATCCAAAGATTAAAGCTCTGGTCTTTGTTCCCGAAGCACACCTTGCAACTTCTAAAGCGCGCAAATTACTGCCTGAAACAATTCCACATCAGGATGCAGTGCTAAATGCATCAAGAGCAGCGTTACTTGTGCATGCAATTCAATCGCGTCCAGATTTACTTTTAGAAGCTACTGAAGATTTACTTCACCAAAATTACCGAGCTGAAGCGATGCCTAAATCAATGGCACTTGTTACAAAGCTTCGCGCCGCAGGAGTTCCTGCAATGATCTCTGGTGCTGGCCCATCAGTATTGGTTCTTCATACGCTAGATGACCTCGAAGTAGAGGCCGTTATCAAGGTTGGAGCCGGCGCTTTTGCCGCTCAGAAACTAGCAATCTCAACCCATGGAGTTGAATAGCCCCAACCTGTGTGCTAAGTTTTGCTTCATCTGGTAGCCGAGAAATCGTCGGTAAGTAAATCTAGATAATCCGAAAAATTCGCTAAATTAAAACTCTTTCCTTTAGCGCAATCACAGAGAAGAAAAAAGTAAAAAATATATGGCAACTACAAAAGCTAGTGCAAAAGAATCTGGCGAACTTTCAGCAATGCTCCTTCCTGAGCTTAAGAAAGTTGCAGGCCAACTTGGTATCGAAGATGCCACATCAATGAAGAAGCCGGATCTGGTCCAGGCAATTGGTGATCTGCAAGCCGCAAACCGTGAAGCTGCAAAGGCCGAGCGCGAAGCTCGTCGCGCAGAACGCGATGCCCGCCGCAAAGGTGGAAATAAGAATTCAAACAATAATTCTAATAATTCCAGTGGTAACAACAATCAGA
>JBILDT010000102.1:0-4159 GCA_044352485.1 Candidatus Nanopelagicaceae bacterium | reverse complement strand
AGCTGCAATTCCAACGCTCATTGCATCCATTGATGAAAGCGTTCCATCTTTATCAGCAAGAATCTTTGCGCTCTCTTTAGCTATTGGCAGCTTCGCATCTGGGTCCCCGCCTTGGGCCCGAATCATTTTCTTCCAACTGTCCATAGCGGCACCATTCTTTAGCGCATCTGCGGGATCCATCAGCTGTTTAATTCCTGCGGCATCCAACATCTCGCGAGCTAAAACTAAAGTTAATTCAACAACGTCAGCAGGTCCACCACCAGCAAGAACTTCAACACTCTCGCGCACTTCAAGTGCGTTGCCAGCTGTTAAACCAAGTGGAACATCCATTGCTGTTACTAGTGCTCGAGTCTTTACTCCAGCCCTGGTTCCTAAATCAACCATAACTCTGGCAAGTTCGCTCGCTTTTTCCGGATCTGACATAAATGCACCCGAGCCGGTTTTTACATCGAGAACCAATGCGCTGGTTCCTTCGGCAATTTTCTTACTCATGATGCTTGATGCAATTAGAGGAATTGCTTGAACGGTTCCGGTCACATCTCGTAGTGCATAAAGTTTCTTATCGGCTGGCGCTAGTCCCGCGCCTGCGGCACAAATAACTGCGCCACAACTCTTGATTACTTCTAACATTTCGGCGTTACTTAGCGAAGCCCGCCAACCAGGAATTGATTCCAATTTGTCTAACGTTCCACCAGTGTGACCAAGTCCGCGACCAGAAAGTTGTGGGACTGCTCCCCCGCAAGCTGCAACTAATGGCGCCAATGGCAAAGTGATTTTGTCGCCAACGCCACCAGTTGAATGTTTATCAACAGTCTTACGATCGAGCATCGACCATTCCATGCGTTCGCCACTGTTGATCATTGCATCAGTCCAGCGAGAAATTTCGCGAGAGTTCATACCATTCAACAGAATCGCCATAAGCAGCGCAGACATTTGTTCATCAGCAACAACGCCCTTTGTGTAGGCGTTAATAACCCAATCAATCTGCGGATCAGTTAGCTCATTGTTGTCGCGTTTTGCGCCAATTATTTCGACCGCGTCAAAGACTTCACTCATTTTTCTAAATCATCCGGACCAAAAGCCCAAGGCAATATCACTGACATTGGCAATGGACCATCTGGTGTCATCAATAGCATCTCGTTTCCGCCATGTTCAAATAACAATTGACGACAGCGACCACACGGTGAAAGATAATTTCCATTCGCATCTACACAAACTGCCGCAATTAAACGTCCGCCACCAGTAGAGATTAAATTCGAAACTAGACCACATTCGGCGCAGAGCCCAAGACCATAACTAGCATTTTCAACATTGCATCCTGAAACAATTCGACCATCGTCTACCAGTGCAGCAACTCCGACCGGAAACTTTGAATAAGGCGCATAAGCCTTCTTCATTATCGATTTAGCCTCGCTGTGAAGCAGTTCCCAGTTAATCTCCATAGTTAGTGAACACCACCGCGGCTATATGGAATGCCATCGGCCGCAGGCGCTCTTACTCTGCCAACCAATCCAGTCACCGCAATAATTGTTGCGATGTAAGGAACCATTAACATAAATTCTGATGGGATAGCTACTCCAATAATTGAGAGTGTGCTCTGTAAGTTAGTTGCGAAGCCAAATAAGAGCGCCGCAAAGAGCGCGCCTATTGGACTCCATTTGCCAAAAATAAGAGCGGCAAGTGCAATAAAGCCGGCACCTGCTGTCATCTCTTTACCAAAAGCACCAACTGAGCCAACTGTATAAAAAGCACCGCCGACTCCTGCGATCAGTCCAGAAATAATCACATTTCTGAAACGCAGTTTATTGACGTCAATTCCAACGGTATCGGCTGCAGTTGGGTGTTCGCCAACCGCCCTTGTGCGCAACCCCCACTTAGTTTTGTAAAGCCCAAAGGTAACCAGTGAAACAATCGCAACCATAAGATACACAACAATTGTATGTGTGAAAAGAATTGGCCCGACGACTGGAATCTTAGAGAGTATCGGAATTGGTATTACTTCAAGAAGTGGCGGTGAATTCCAGGTATTTTGTTGTGGAATTAAGAGCTTCTTGTATAAATAGTCAGTTAGTCCAATAACTAAAACATTTATTACGAAACCAAGAATAACTTGATCGACCGAAAACTTGATGGCGAAAGTTGCTAGCAGATAAGAAATCGCCGCCCCTGCAAAAGGAGCTGCCAGTAAGCCCCACCAAGCGAGATCAGTAAGACTTGCAACTACGGCAGATACAAATGCACTGGCCAAGAGTTGGCCTTCAATCGCGATGTTAATCACTCCTGATCGCTCGCAAACTAAACCTGACATAGCACCAAAAATCAATGGGATTGAAAGCAGCAATCCGCCTTGCAACAGTCCGGTGAAAGGAATGAATTTTCCAGATGCGATCCACGTAAGGAAGGACATAAGAATTCCAAAACTTGCGACCGCAGCTGGGACCGATATCGACCGACCCTTTTTAAGTGCGACTACTGCGATTGCGCTAGCCAGTAGTGAGATTATTGAGAAGATTCGGGCACCAGTCTGTGATGAAATCACCCAATCTTTAATGATTACCCATTCATCGTTCAATACAAAGCCAAAAGTTGTTGCTTCTTTGCCAGGCTTTAGAATTCCAAAATACAGGAACGAGAGCGAGGAAAGAGCTGTAATTATTGCAACCCCTTGAAGTCTTCGCTTCTCTACATTTGAACGAATCTTCATTATCCGTTCCATCCCTTTGATGTAAGGGCTGATGCCACATTCAATTTCTTCAATCTAAATATGTAGCGGACAAATATTGGTGCTGCGATAAAGAGAACAATCAACCCTTGTGTAACAACCACAATGTCTAGTGGAACACCTGTATTAGATTGCATCATCCGACCACCAGTGTGAAGAGCGCCGAATAAGAGAGCTGCAAAAACTGTTCCGAGAGGTTGCGCCCTACCTAAGAGAGCAACTGTTATTGCATCGAAGCCGAGTGAACCAGCTATACCTGCGTTGAGCGCATATTCACTACCCAGAACATGGATTGCACCACCAAGACCTGCAAGTGCGCCGCAAATCATCATGGTGGCGGTGATTACAAATGGAACTGATATTCCTGCAGTTCTAGCGGCTTTGCTATTTGCACCTACTGCGCGAAATTTATAACCGGTAGTTGTCTTTGTTAACAACCACCAAACAAAGAGCGCCGCACCTAATGCGATAAAAATACCGGCATGTATCCGAAATTCTGATCCCGCTAACAGAGGCAATCTTGCACTTTCTTTTACTTCAGGTGCAAGCGGATCAAGACGTCCTTGCCGCAAGAAAGTCGATGTCTTCAATATCCATAAAATAAAGTAAGCCGCGATGTAATTCATCATGATTGTTAAAATAACTTCATGAGCGCCAGTCTTGGCCTTCAGGAAGCCAACGATTCCACCCCAGATTGCTGCAAGGAACATTCCCGCAATCGCCGCCGCCAAAATATGAATTCCTACCGGCATATCAAAACGGAAGCCCACATAAGAGGCGCCGATTGCACCGAATATAAATTGTCCTTGTGCTCCGATATTAAAGAGCCCGGACTTAAATGCCAATGCGACAGATAGTCCAGTCAAAATCAATGGTGTTGCAGTAACTAGAGTTTCAAAGAAGGGGTAAAAGCCTTCGAAGAAACTACTTTCAGCCAATCGGCTATCGTAAATTGATCCTTGGAAGAGTGCGAGATATGCATTGCCCACACTTGAGCCTGCGCTCTTTAAGAATTCAATTGGTGAGCCGATTTTCCCCATCACTTTGGAGTCCGATAGCGCAATGATTATTCCAGTAATTGTAAATGCCATTAAGAAAGATAGCCCAGGAAGCTTTATTGATTGACCTATCTTTGAAATTCGGTTTCGCATTAGGCGCTGGCTTTCGTAGATGTAATTCCAGCCATTAGTAATCCAAGTTCTTCTCTTGTTACTTTTGAATCCACAATATCCAGAATTTCACCGCGGTACATAACGGCAATGCGGTCGGCAAGAGCGATTACCTCATCGAGTTCGGTGCTAAAGAGAAGGACGCCACGACCAGCATCTCTTTCGGACAAAATTCTTTCGTGAACAAACTCAATGGAACCAACATCTAGTCCACGGGTTGGTTGTGATGCCACTAGAACTTTGATTGGTCTAGAGAGTTCACGCGCGA
>JBILDT010000101.1:0-4176 GCA_044352485.1 Candidatus Nanopelagicaceae bacterium | reverse complement strand
CAGAGCAGATGTGCGGATACAAAACCGAGATCAAAGACCGGATTTCCGGTATGCATAACTTCGAAATCTAAAACGATTGGTTTGTCGCTGCCCGAAATCATGATGTTCTTTGGTGAAAAGTCGCCGTGAACTAATGTAATTTTTAAAGTTGAGATCTCACTGATTAACTCTTGGATCCGGGTATCAAGCACTGGATTCACCTTTGCTACAGCGCGATAAAACGGGGTCACACGCAATTGATCGAAGAGTGTGTCTTCCATGTATGCATCGCGAGACTCTTTTGAATCTGCACCGAAGTTGTGCCAGGTTGCAAGGATGCGTCCCAAATCGGCGCCGATACTTGGCTTGATAACGCCACCAAGCAAATCGCTTTTCCAGACAGTGCATGCACGAGGCAGGCGCTCCATTGTTAGTGTGAATTCTTCAGGATCAAAGTCAATAAGTTCTGGAACGCTTTCGGGAGTGATTGAATGTAATAGCTTCATTCCATTTGCTTCGACAATTGCACGGCGTTGATCTGCCTTCCAAACTGCAGCGACCTTTAATTGCGGAAGCGCCTGCTTTAAGACTAAGTCTTTATCTCCAGATTTAACTGCCAGAACTACATTTGAAACCCCTCCGGTAAGTTCTTCAACTTCTGCCGGGCCGCTGATGATTCCGCGATTGGTTAAGTAAGCAACAACCGTGGATTCATCAAGTAGTTCTTTATCCATAAATTAAATTGTTCGGGCGACTGAAAATCCGCGATCAACAAAGATACTCTGGCCAGAGATTCCGGTATTTAGATTTGAGCCAAACATATAAACACTGTTTGCAACATCAACCGTAGTAGCAAGATCGCCAACTGGTGTTTGGCTGACCACATTTGCAATCTGTTCTGGAGAAAGCGTGCGCGCAACCATTGGGCTATTGATGATTCCGGGAAGAATTCCATTAACCAGAATTTTCTTCTGACGACCAAGGTCAACAGCGAGGGAGCGAACTAGGCCACCAACTGCAGCCTTGGTAACTGAATAAGCGAATTTTTCTTGACGAGTGAACTGCTCCCAGAGCGAGCTCAAGATAACTACTCGGCCACCTTCATTGATTGCATTTGCACCCATAAGTGTCGAAACGCTTTCAGCAATCACAGTTACATTTGCTTCAAAAAGTTCGTTTAACTCTTTGGTGCCGGTCTGCATTGCAGAGCCATTTACATTGGCGCCTTGCGCAAAGACAACAGCATCAAACTTCTTGCTGCCAAGCACGGTGGAGGTAAGCGGCAATTGAATATCGCAATCGTTTACAACTTTGCGAACTGCGCAAGTTACATCCCACTTTTCAGCACGATACTTATCGAGAATTGCGCCGCCAAGAGTTCCGGTTGATCCGAAGATTAAAAGGCTTGGCATCGGTTATTTTTCGAAACCATAGCGAGTAAGCATTGAATAACCGATCGCGGCACGACGCACACGTTCGCGAGCAGTTGATTCAACAACTCCTTGGATATGGGTTCCGGATGGATAAAGTCCTGGAGAATTTCGCACTGTGAACTTCAAGTAAATTGGAGCGGCAACGCGAACTAAATCTGGAACTTCATAATGTCGAACTGGGCCACCGAAATCATCCGGACCTTCGACATAAACATCAACCGGAACATCTACTTGCGCGCGAATTGCGGCAATCTGTTGAAGTGATAAATCAGTTGCCAGATTAAGAGTTGATGCACCCATTGAAACCATAAGTGCTGCAGTTGCTGGGTTATTGCAAGGCATTGCAACAGAAGTTTTAAGAATGAAATCACTTGGCAGATCGCCATTTCGCTTGGCTTCACCTAAAACATTTAGTAATCCCATATCGCCTACCAAGATTGAGCGAAGACCAAGATCTGCGCCATGTAAAACATCTTCAACTGCAAAGCGAAGTTGATCTGCGCCACGAAGTGTTGGGTTTGCAACGCCACCTGCAGATGAGAGAACTTGCTTGCCGATATCCCATGATGCGCGAGGGCCAACAAATAAACAGACTTCAATATTTTCGCTCTTACCGATTGCAACCATCTCTTTGATTTCAACATCGGTCAGCATCATGATTCCAGAGCCCTGTGAAATACGGGCGACGGGCAACTTATGCTTCTTCGCTTCTTCCAATACAACTTTAAATGCAGCAGGGCCTTCGACCGATGGAATTTCAATCTTCCAGCGCGAACCATCAGCAAAACGCTTTGAGGATTCAGGCAATCCATCAGCATCGCTGCTCTGAATCTTCTGCTTTGCAAGGAGCGAAATTGATTTCTTCATTGGGCCTTGGGCATCTCGGGTAGATGGCCAGTTATTTGATTCGCTCATTTCATTCCTTTTTCAGTAGTTAATTCGGAAATAAAGTTGGTGCAACGCCAGGAACTTTTGGTGTGCAGATATAAGTCTTGCCCCAGTCTTGGCCTGGATTAGCTACGCCATCATGTGCCGATGTAATTACCATCTGCTTGAAATCCGGACCAACAAATGCACAACTTGTCACCATCGGCACCGGCATCTCAATTACATCAGTGATGTTGAAATCTTTATCGAAGCGGCGCAGACAAGATCCATTCCAGAAGGCCACCCAAATTCCATCTTCGGCATCGATACACATGCCATCTGGCAATCCTTGCGAATCATCGGTTAAGCGCCAGCGGACTCTGCGATTTGAAATCTGGCCATCTGCATAATCAAAGGTGTCAATCGATTTAGCCATGGTGTCGATATAAAACATGGTCTTGCCATCTTTCGACCAGGCAAGTCCATTGCTGAGCCAGACGCCATCTAGAACTCGGGTTAATTCTTTTCCGGTTTTATCAAGGCGATACAACCCACATGCATTTGGATGCTGCGACCAGTCGTAAGGCATGCTTCCTAAAAATAAGTGACCATCTGGCGCAACCTTCGCATCGTTCCAGCGATTTTTAAATGTGGCGTTAACGCCATCGGCATCAAAGCGAGTTGGCAACTTTTGTATTGATCCATCAGACAACCTGCGGACTGGACCATTTGCGGTTCCTAAAAGTTCTGAACCATCGACTGCTGGGATTACAAATGAAACTTCCTCAGGCATTTCATAAGAACTTGTCATGCCAGTTTCAAGATTTCTGCGATGAACTTTCTTGCCATAAATATCGACCCATAAAACTTCGGAGTTATTCGGACCAATCGCTACCGGCCCCTCACCAACATGACATGCCCGTTCGTCCCAAAGTTTAAGATTTATGTCATAACTCATACGGGCACTATAAACGATGAGGCTGTTGGACTACTATCGGTTTAGCAAATTATTTCAATAATTGGGAATATCGGGAATAACGAGATGGAGATTTGGAACCAATGACCGCTTCAAACCTAACAAGTTTTATCGGACAAGTCGTTTTAGTAACGGGTGGCGCAAGCGGTATTGGCAAGGCGGCCGCAGAATTAATTGCAGCCAGAGAAGCAACTGTTGTCCTATTAGATCTAAATGAGGACGGTCTGAAAACTGCAGTCGCTGAAATTACTGCTGCAGGTGGCAAGGCAAGTTATAAGGTTTTAGATGTCTCTTCACAAGCCGGAATTAAGAAGGTTGTGGCTGAAATCTTGGCTGAGCATGGACAGATTCATGCGCTCGCAAATTCTGCTGGAATTTCTGGACCAACTGGAAAGCCAGTCGAAGAAGTTGACTGGGCCGCATTTCAAAAGACTATTGAAATTAATTTATTCGGAACAGTTTGGCTTACCCAAGAGTTATTGCCATCGATGAAGGCAAATAAGTATGGCCGCATTGTTCATCTGGCTTCCATTGCCGGCAAAGAGGGAAATCCTGGAATGGCCGCATATAACTCTTCAAAGGCAGGTGTAATTGGTTTTGTTAAAGGAGTTGCTAAAGAGTGCGCGACTTTTGGCATCACAATCAATGCAGTTGCGCCCGCAGTAATTCGCACTCCAATCAACGAAACTGTGGCACCAGATGTTCAGGCTTACATGGTTTCAAAGATTCCAGTTGGCCGGCTTGGTGAACCGAGTGAAGTCGCAGAAATAATTGCATTCGCGGCATCGAAAGCTTGCTCTTTTACAACTGGATTCACCTTCGATGTATCAGGTGGTCGGGCAACTTATTAATGAGTGATCTCTATACCTTTGGTGAATCACTCGCACTGTTCATGACAGTCGATACTGATTCAGTTTTAAC